>DPBN01000418.1 GCA_003516955.1 Armatimonadota bacterium
TGCGCTCCAGCACGATCAGCGCTCCCACCCTGGCCGAGGCCATCTCCGAGACGGCGGCGACGATCTCCTCCACCGTCTGGGCCTCCGCGGCCGGCTCGCTCAGCGAGGGCAGAACCTGAGGCCAAAGGCCGATCTTGCCCACCGTCTCCAAGGCCTGGCGTAGCTCCGGCAGAAGGAGGATCACGAGGGCCACGGGGGCCAGGAGCGTAGCCTTGTCCAGAACCCAGTGCAGGGTGTTCAGCCTCAGGGCGCTGCTGGCGGAGAGGGCGAGGATGAACACGACGATCCCGCCGAGGATGCGCCAGGCCCGCGTGCCGCGGATCATCGCGAGCAACCGGTAAACCAGGTACGCCACCAGCAGGATGTCCGCCACGTCCACGATCGACAGACCGGGCGCGTCGGGTCGGAAGGGCACCGGGATCAGGGGCAGGTTCAGGAACTCGACGCCCTCCGTTTTACCCCCATCCTGGACGAGGGTCCGCGGTCGGGCCGCCGATGGAACAAAATGAGCCGATGCGCTGGAGGGACTGGTGGTTGCGGCTCGAGGCCGAGTTCACCCTGCCCTCTTGGTCTTGCCACGGTCCCGAGCATTGGCGGAGCGTCGAGCGCAACGCGATCGTTCTGGCCAGCCGCACCCCGGGCGCCGACCTCGAGGTGGCGCGGGCCTTCGCGCTGTTCCACGACTCCCAGAGGCTCGACGACGGCTGGGATCAAGAGCACGGACCCCGCGCGGCGCGCTTCATCGAGCGGCATCGGCGGGAGATTCCGCTCACCGACGAGCAGATCGCCGTCCTCGTCCGGGCGTGCGCGGGCCACACGATCGGGGCGCCGCTGGACGACCCGACGATCGGCGTCTGTTGGGACTCGGACCGCCTGGACTTCGACCGTTTCCGCTACGACAAGCCGCGGCCGGAATACATGAGCACCCCCGCCGCGAGGGATATCGCCCTGGAGGGCGGCGACATCCGCGCCAGGATCCGGCGCATGCTCTGGGACCTTCAAAGCCGGAAAACCCCGTGATCGGGTCGCCGCCCGCTGGACGGCGGGGCAATCCGTGCTGTACCCTCGGCTGCATGGTCGCAACGCTCGCAGCCGTCGTCCTGGCGGCTTCCTCCGCCGCCTCGCCGGACATCGCCTGGTTCCAGTCCGCCAGGCTGGGGATGTTCATCCACTGGGGACCGGTCGCGCTGCGTGGAACGGAGATCGGATGGTCCCGCGGCGCCCAAGTCCCCGTCGAGGAGTACGACTCGCTCTACCTGCGGTTCAACCCGACCGCGTTCGATGCGGACGCCTGGATGGACCTCGCCAAGAGGGCGGGCTTCCGCTACGTCGTGCCCACGGCGAAACACCACGACGGCTTCTGCCTCTGGCCGTCGTCGCAGACCGACTACGACATCATGGCCACTCCGTTCCGCCGCGACATCCTGGCGGAAATCTCAGCGGCGGCACGCAAGCGCGGGATCGCCCCTTGCAGCTACTACTCGATCCTCGACTGGCGCAGCCCCGACTATCCCCTCGGAAGCCCCGGCGGCAAGACCGCGAAAGAGAACGCGAACATGGACCGCCACATGCAGGTCGTGCTGGCGGAGACGACCGAGCTGGTCCGTCGCTATGGCCTGAAGATGCTGTGGTTCGACGGCCAGTGGGAGGCTCCCTACACCCGCGAACGCTCGCTCGCCTTCCAGCGGGAGCTCCGTGCCCGGTTCCCCAAGCTCGTGGTGAACAACCGCATCGAGGCCAGCGGGCGCATGCAGCCGGGAGATCCCGGCGGAGACTTCGCAACCCCGGAGCAGCACGTCGGCGAGTACAACACGAAGAGCCCGTGGGAGACGTGCATGACGCTCGGCGACCAGTGGGCGTACCGTCCGAACGACCGCTACAAGTCGTTGGATCAGGTGCTGACCATCCTGGTCCAGACGGTGACCGGCGACGGCAACCTCCTGCTGAACGTCGGTCCGGACGCCGAAGGCCGAATTCCGCCGGAGCAGACGAAGCTCCTGCTGGGCATGGGCCAGTGGCTCGCCCGGCACGGACAGGCCGTCTACGGCACGCGCGGCGGACCGTTCCGCAACGGGGCTTGGGGCGGCGCCACGCGCAGGGGCCGCACGGTCTTCCTCCTCGTGCTGGACCGCAAGGCCGACCAGCTTTCGTTCCCCGAGCTGCCCGCCCGGGTGCGGTCCTGCCGGTCGCTCGTGCCGGGGATGACGGCGTCGGTCGAGACCGAGGGCCACGGCATCCGCGTGCGCCTGTCAGGAACGCGTCCGGAGGTCGGCCCAGCGATCATCCGGCTGGACCTCGATCGGGACGCCTGGAGCCTGGGAGACCTGCCCGGCCCGACCCAGACGGCGGCGGCCGGCTAGGCGCCGGCGGCCTCGCGAAGCCCCAGCCTCCCGCCGCACGGGTATCTTGGGGACGGAATGGAACCGCCGCGCTCGCTGGAGGAGATCCGCAAGGACATCGACGCCGTGGACGAGCGGCTCATCGAGCTGCTCAACCGCCGGGCCGCCCTAGCCCAGGAGGTCGGGCAGCTCAAGAACCGCGGCGGCAAGCCGTTCTTCACCCCCGAGCGCGAGCGCGAGATCTTCGAGCGGCTGGCCACCGAGAACCGGGGCCCGCTCCAAACCCGTCAGCTGGCGGCGATCTACCGCGAGATCATCAGCGCGGCCCGCGCCCTGGAGAAGCCGCTGGTGGCGGCGTTCTGGGGACCGGCAGGGACGTTCACGCACCTGGCCGCCGTCCAGACGTTCGGCTCCAGCACCACGTTCCTGCCCCAGGACAGCATCCAGGACGTGTTCCTCGCCGTGGAGCACGCGGACGCCGACTACGGCGTGGTCCCCGTTGAGAACTCCGTGGCGGGCGTGGTGCCCGAAACGCTCGACATGTTCCCGCAGACCAACGTGAAGATCTGCGCCGAGACGTACGTGCCGATCCACCACCACCTGGTCAGCGTCGCGGACTCTCTGGGCGCCATCGAGAGGGTGTACGCCGGCCCGCAGCCCGCCGGTCAGTGCCGCAGGTGGCTCCGGGCGAACCTGCCGAACGCCGAGGTGATCGAGACGGTGCCGACCGCCCGCGCGGCCGAGCGCGCCCTGGGGGACCCCAAGGGAGCGGCCATCGCCAACCGCCTGGGCGCCGAGACGGTCGGCATCCCGATCCTCGTCGAGCACATCGAGGACAACCCGCACAACCGCACGCGGTTCCTCATCGTGGGCTACAACGAGCCCGCCAAGACCGGCCGGGACAAGACCAGCCTGATGTTCAACCTGCGCAACCGCCCGGGCGAGCTGTACCGCGCGCTGGGAGCGTTCAACGAGGAGGGCGTCAACCTGATGATGATCGAGTCGCGCCCGGCGCAACGAGCCACGTTCGAGTACATCTTCTACTGCGACTGCGAAGGCCACCGAACGGACGTGCCGCTCCAGCGCGCGATCGAGCGGCTCAAGGGATGCGCACTGGAGACCACGATCCTCGGCAGCTACCCGATGTCCGACCCGCTCGCCTGAAGGCGACGGGGACCCCGGCCAAGGCCGGGGTCCCCGATCCGATAGGCCGGGGGCTCAGCCCCGCCGACGCCTGCGGAGCGCCGCGACGAGGCCGGCCGCACCCAGAGCCAGCGTGAACGGCTCCGGAACCGGAACGCTCTGCACCTCGAAGTTGAACGAGCCGGACGATTGGTCCACGAACGAGAACTCTACATTGTCGACGGCTCCCGAGAAGACCCCGTTCCACCCGGAACCGACGCCCATGCTCAGAGCGAGAACCTCCGCGTCGGGCATCAGCGCGCTCCAGTCGCTGAGCGTCCGGTCGTAGTTGCTGAAGGCGTCCGGAAGAGACCCCGTCGACCAGAACTTCTTCCCGAGCACGTCCACATCCACCCACTGATCGGTCGGCGCGACGAAAGCCGCGTCGTTGTAGATCTCCTCGTAGACGAGGTAACCCTGCTTGACGCTGCTTCCGTCGTTCCAGCGGACCCACAGGCGGAACGCGGGGTGGAGCCAGCCCGAAACCGTCGAGGCGCTGTCTCGGTACCAAGAGTAGGACAGGGCATCCAGGTTGCTCAGAAAGCCCAGGACGGTCGGCTGGCCGCCGGAGCCGAGGACCCAGTACTCGAGGTCCGCCTTCGCCGACCCGCTCGGCGTGGCCATGTAGGCCGAGCCCGTGCCGAGGTACGGCAGGTTCCCGTTGATGCCCACGGCGCCGCTGTTGCGGACATTGGTGTAGTACCAGTTGGTCGTTCCCACCGCCTGGGCGGCGTTGCTCGAACCCGGGTTGGTGAACAGGTCGCCGGCAGGGTTGTTGGGATAGATATCGAGCGCGAGGCCAACCGACGCGAGGAGCACCGAGGCCAAGGTGAAGAGGCTTCGTCTCATGACAGATCTCCGCTTGCGGCTCGGCCCTTCCAGCGGGCCGACCAAGACGATCGTAACGCAGAGAACGAACCTTTCGGCTCCGAAGAAGAAAAACCTCGCAAAAGGACCCAGCGTTCAGCTCCGAACGGCACAGAGGGCGCGGTAGCAGGCCGCATCCCACAGGGCGGTGCCCGGCATCGGGTCGATCGTCACCCGCACCGCGGCCCGGCCGCGCGTGGCCTCCGCTGGAAGCAGGAAGTCGTCCTCCGCCCAACGGCAGGCTCGGTCCTCGCGGTACGAAC
>DPBN01000196.1 GCA_003516955.1 Armatimonadota bacterium
CGGGCGACTCGAACCCGGCCTCGATCCAGCTCTCCTCGTAGGCGGCCAGAGCCTGCCCGACCGTCTGGACCCCGGCGTCCCGCGAGTCGTGGAACCTCTGCAGGACTTTGTGGAGCGTCGTGCCGAAGCTGAAGTAGCTCTTCGAGCGGATGTACCACCTGCCTCGTTCGTCGACGTAGGTCCATCGGTACTTGGAGGGGCAGGCGAGGTACGTGGAGATCTTGGTGGGGCTGAGGGTGGGCTTGCGCGCCATGCGGCCCTATTATCCATCGCCCCTCGGGGCTGCAGGTAACCTTGGGGCATGAAGATCCGACTCGGCCACAGCCCCGACAGCGACGACGCGTTCATGTTCTGGGGGCTGGCCAGCGGCCAGGTCGAGACGCAGCTGGAGTTCGAGCACATCCTGCGGGACATCCAGACCCTCAACGAGTGGGCGATGGAGGGCAGGCTGGAGACCACGGCGGTCTCGGTGCATGCTTTCGCGCGGGTTGCCGATCGGTACGCTCTTCTGCGGCACGGGGGATCGTTCGGAGAGGGCTACGGCCCGATGGTGATCTCCCAGGAACCTCTCTCCTTGGAGGCCCTCGAGAGCGGGACGATCGCCGTGCCGGGCGAGCTGACGTCGGCGTTCCTGGAGCTGAACCTGCTGTGGAAGGAGCGGTTCGGCTCAGGGGCTTCGCCGGCCTACGAGGTGGTGCCCTTCGACGAGATTCTGCCCGCGGTGAAGGCCGGGCGCTACGACGCCGGACTGATCATCCACGAGGGCCAGCTGACCTATGGCAGGGAAGGCCTGAGCCTGGTTGTGGACCTCGGCGTGTGGTGGAAAGAAAAGACCGGCCTGCCGCTGCCGCTGGGCGTCAACGTGGTGCGCAAGGACCTCGGGCCCGAGCTGATGGCCGAAGTCAGCCGATGCATGCGGGAGAGCATCGACGCTGGCCTCCGCAACCGGGAGAAGGCGCTGGAGTACGCGCTCCAGTTCGCACGCGGCATGGATTGGGACACCAGCGACCGCTTCGTCGGCATGTACGTGAACGAGCGCACCCGCGACATGGGCGAGGAGGGCGTGCGGGCGATCCGCCTGCTGCTGGCCGAGGGCGCGCGGTACGGGCTGGTTCCCGACGTGCCGGTCGACGTCGTCGACTGAGCAGAGCCCTCACTCCCCGACGCGGGGGAAGGTAACCTCGGCGACCGTCCAGCCTAGGATGTTGGAGAGCTTGAACCGGCCTCCCAGGGCGCGGGTCATGCTGTCGACCAGCTGCAGGCCCAAGTGGCGGGCTTTGCTCATGTCGAACCCCTCGGGCAGGGCATCCCCGCTGTTGGCCACCCAGACCGAGACGAGATCGTCCTTCTCCTCGATCGTGACGTGGATCTCGCCCTCCGTCGACACCTTGAAGCCGTGCTCGATCGCGTTCTGGATGAGCTCGTTCAGCACGAGGGCCACCTGCGTGGCCTGCGTCATGTTCAGCCGCACGTCGTCTCCGCGCACCTGGAAGCGGATCACCCGGTCAGGAAGCACGAACGAGTGCTGCTGGTGCATGACCAGGGTCTCGGCGATGGATCGGATGCCGACGCGGTCCAGGTCCTCACGGCTGAGGAGGTCGTGCACGGAGGCGATGGCGAGGACGCGGGAGAGCGAGTCGTTCAGCGCGTCCTCCAGCGACTTGTAGTCGGAGGTGCGCATCTGCAGCCGAAGGAGGCTGGCGACCTGCTGGAGGTTGTTCTTGACGCGGTGGTGCATCTCCTGCATCAGCGTCGAGCGAACCTGCAGCTTGGCGTGCTCGATGCTGACGGCGGCCTGTTTGGCGAGCGTCTCCAAAGCCTTGATCTCGTCCTCGGTGAAGTCGCGGATCTCGCTGGTGTAGCAGCTCAGCACGCCGACGGCCCGATCCTGGATCGTCAGCGGCACGCAGATCATCGACATCAGCCCCTGTTCCTTGGCGAGGTCGTGGCCGATGTACTCCTCGTCGTCCAGGACGTTCGGCACGATCACCGGCCTGTTCTCGGCGATGGCGCGCCCCGCGATGCTCTCGCCGAGCTTGATCGCCCGTTTGCGCTGGTATGCCTTGGCCGGGGCTTGCGTGGCTCTCAGCACCAGCTCGTTGGTGCGCTCGTCGAGCAACCGGACGGTGCAGACCCGGTAGTTGAACTGCTGGGCCGTCAGATTGACGAGGAGCTGCAGAATCTCGTCGACGTACGGGCTGGTGGTGATGGTCTTGGCGACCTCGCTCAGCGCACCGAGGCGGTTGAACTTCGCACCGGCTTGGTAGGGGTGGCGAAAGCCGCCCAGCGCGCTCTCCACGAGTGTGACGGCACGAACGATGAACTCCCTCTGGTCCGCCGAGAAGGCCCAGGGCGCCAGCCGGCGCGCCAGAACCACGCCCTCGGGCTTGCCCGCGACCTGGATCGGAACGGCGGCGCCGCTCTCCCACGGCTGGTCATCCATGCCGGGGTATTTGGCGTACCACGGGTGCGAGCCGATGGCCCGAGAGACGAAGATCGGTTGCTGGATTTCGAACGCCTTCCCGGAGAGGCCGACCCCCGGTCCCAGACGGAGGTGCCCGACCAGCTCAGGGGCGCAGGTGCTGGCCCGTAGGACCAACCTTCCAGGCTCGTATTCCAGCAGGACCTCGCAGGTGTCCGCGTCGATCGCGGACTTGAGGGCCCACATGGCCTCGGAGAGCAGCTCCTCCTCCGATTCGCAGCGGCCGAGCGACTTCAGGAGGCTCTCGGAGAGCGCCAGAAGGCGGTCGTTCTTGGTCCGCCGATCGCCCATCGTCTCAGTCCTCCCTGACGGGGCCGATCGCCGTCACCGAGAGCGCCTCGGGCGGGAAGACGCGCCGGCCCGCCCGCAGAAGGTCGTCCAGGGTCACAGCCCGCACCTTTTCCAGCGTCTCGTCCACCGGGATGGTGCGCCCGAAGAGCAGGTTGTTCCGGGCGATCCGAGACATTCTTTGGTTCATGCCCTCGAGGCTGATCACCATGTGTCCGTAGATCTGGCGCTTGGCCCGCTCCAGCTCCTCC
>DPBN01000076.1 GCA_003516955.1 Armatimonadota bacterium
CCCTGCTCGCGGAACGCGAAGAGGCTGCCCGCCCCCTGGCTGTTGCCGAACGTCAGGTAGAAGATCCCCTCGGGGCCCAGAGCGACCCCGTCCAAGATGCGCCGGCTTCGGGTCGAGTCGTCGGGCAGAAACAGGTTGCCCCGCACGGCGTTCGCGCTGGCCGACGCCTGGCCCCAGTCGATGGTGTAGTCCACACGCACGCCGACCGCGTTCGGATCCAGCGAGGCGCCGCTCTTCAGGCCGAAGCTCAGCAGTCCGGGGGCGATCTGCGACACGGTGCCGTCGAAGATCGCGTCCATCTGAGCCGGCGTGTAGGGGTCGCCGGTCGCGGCGTCCACCAAGGTCAGCCGAACCCCAAGGGCGTTGCCCGCGCCGGGCAGGTAGGCGCTCAGCCCCTTCTGCGAGCAACGGAGCGTCACGCGCAGCTGGGTTCCGCCCGCGACCTGGAAGGCCACGGGCTTCTCGCCCTTGGCGCCGATCCAGATGCTGGTCACGCTCGCGGTTCCGGTCGGGGTGGCGTTCGCAGGGTTTGGCCGCGAGACCACATAGGCGACCTTGTCCACGCCGCCGCTGTTGTCCGCGATCGGGATGTACCCCACCGTCGGGCTGGCGCCCACGGTGAACATCACCGGGCTCCCGGACTTTCCGATGACCCAGTCGTTGGCGCTGGAGACCTTCGCCCCGGTGCCAGGGTTCAGCACCCACAGGCGGCCGGCGTTGTTCGAGGTGGTGTCCGCGACGTACACGAAGCCCTCGTGGTAGGTGGGTGCGTACGGTCCGCGGCCCTCGACCGAGGTGTCGGTCACGGAGGCGCCGTCGGGCGGCTGAACGGTGTACAGCGGCGCCATGGAGCCGGAGCCGACGATGCGACCCGCGCCGTCCAGGGTCAGCGCGCGGAACGCCACGATGCGGCCGTTGGCCTCCTGCACCAGGATCTGCTCGCCGGCGAACGGCCCGCTAGGAACCTCGACGCACAGGGGCGGACTGATCGGGCCGTTCAGGGCGGAGCTGTGCCAGATCAGGTCGGCCCGCATCCCGAGCGAGCGGTCCGGGATACCCTCGTCCGCCACGCCGTCGCCGTCGAGGTCCGTCCCGGGCCGGGCGTTGAAAACGTACACGCGGCTGTCGTCCACCGCCACCAGCAGGTTCTTGAAAACGGCCGGCGGGATGAAGTTGCCGGAGCCCGGGTTGAGCGGCAGTTCCGCATTGAACCGCTTGAGGAGCGGCGCGTTCACGTCCACGGGGCTGGAGTTCGTCTTGCGCGCTCCCTGGCGGAACTGCCGGCTGCCCGAGGGCAGATGGATCATGTTCACGACCAGCTTCGCGGCCGACACGAACGTGCGGTCGAACGTGGGATCCAGCGCGCGCTCCTGCAGATTCGGAGCGAACGAGCCGCCGACGAGGACGCGGTTGAGGGTGGTCGCCACCCCGCGGGAGGTCACCACCACGAACCCGTCGCCGATGTGCCCGGAGAGGATCACCGGGCCGAGGTTGTCCCCCGCCACGCGGTTGAAGAAGGCGTATTCGCCCGGCAGAGAGGCCAAGATGCCCGCGAGGCCCGAGATGCCGTGGTCCCCGAGGTTGAGCGCCTTCAGGCCGAGGCCGTTGCTCGACTGCATGGCGTTGAGGTTCTCGGGCGTGAGGCCGAACGGGTAGCTGAGCAGGGGGTGCAACGGATCGAAGCCGCTGTTCAGGCCGAGGTTCGTCCGGTTCTCCACCACGGTGAGCGGCAGTCCGTTGATCGGGTCGACGGAGGTGCCCAGCGGCGCGTTCGGTCCCGCGGCCGAGGTCATGTCGATCCAGAGCACGCCGCCCTTGTCGACGAACCGGCGCAGCTTCTCCCGCTCCAGCGGGTTCAGGCTCACCCGGCCGTGGGCCGCGACGAGGAGAACGTCGTAATCCGCCAGCATCTCATCCGAAGCGGTGGCGAGGCGGAACTCCCAGTACGCAGCGTCCCGCTTGGTGAGCGTGCTGCCGACCGGCGGCACGACGCCTCCCACGACGGAGGAGAGGCTGACCCACCGGTCGTAGGCGGCCTGCGTCATGGAGCCCATCGCGCGGGGGTTGTGGATGTTCCATCCGGCGGGCTTGACCGTCGTGTTCGAGTCGAGGTTGTACCAGACGAAAGGAGCGTAGTTCGCCGGTTGCGGGTTGCCCGCGGCGATCTTCTGGCTGTCGAGCAGCACGACGCCCGCCCGGATGGGCACCGACTTCTGGGCGAAGTTCGTCGGTCCGCCGAAGGCGAACGCCCCGGCGAGAGCCCCGATCGTGGTCAGCGCTGTGCTCAGCTTCACGGATTCACCTCTCCAAAGTAGGCGAGAGTCGGGCTGACCGGCAGGCGCGGCATCGGCGGCAGGGGCCGGCCGAACTCGTCGTACCGCACGTACGGCGAGTTGGGGTCGAAGCCGCCGGCGCGTCCCGTGGCCAGCGCCGGGTCGTAGGCCAGGATCAGGTTCGGCACGGCGAACGTGTCGGGGTCGCTCAGGTCGAAGCCCTCCGGCACGTGCACCCACGGAATCTTGCGACCGGTCGCGCCGATCTCGCGGGGGATCCAGCCCCACTTCCGAAGCCACTCCGCCTGCTGGCTGATCGGAACGGGCATGTTCTGGCTCACCGAGCCGACCAGCACCACCCGCACGTCGAGCGGCTCGCCGTAGAAGGGCGTCCCGGGCATCGCGCCGAACGCCTCCAGCCGGGCTTGGTCCCGCTCGGACTTGGTCGCTCCGAGAGCCTGGTAGCGCTCCCGCGTGTCGTTCGGGTTCGGGTTGAACCATGGCCCGGGGATCACGAAGAACGACCCTTGCTCGGCGTACGCCGAGGCCTCGATGCGCACGTCGTGCGGCACGATCGCGGCTCGGGCCAGCAGGTAGTCGTTCGTGGCCTCAGTGGCGGTCGCCGCCGTCCGGATCGTCACGTCGTTGGTGCCCTGCAGGAACGCCGTGAACCGCCCGATCGGCTCCTGCACGGTCATCTGCGCGTCGCCGACCGTGAGCGCGGTGCCGTCCAGGAAGCGGAAGTCCGTGGTCTCGAACTTGCTGTAGCGCTGCCAGTTCTCCACGCCGAGGCCGAACAGGGGCGCCCAGCCGGGGGTGGTGTAGCCGGGCGTGACGTAGCTCGGGCCGAAGACGTTCGTGGCGGCGTTCGTGGGTGTGAGCGGGAACAGCAGCGCCGAGTCGCTCAGGCCGTAGTTCACGTCCGCGCGGATGTAGGTCGTCGGCGCGGGGCCGTCGTCCATCGTGTGCGTCAGCAGCATGCTCACCGGGATCGGGTCGCCGGTGTTGCCGGAGGTTCCGGCGAACTCGCGGTACAGCTCGGCGAACGGCCTCCACGAGCCGGGATCGCGCCGGTTGCCGCCCGGCGTGTCCGGCGACAGGAGAAACTCGGCGCGCAGGTTGAGCTGGCCGTCCTCGGCGCGAAGCCGGACCGGGTTCAGCGCGGTGGCCGCCGCCGCCTCGTTGACTTCCTCCAGTTCCTGACCCACGGTCGGGCCGAAGAACTGCGTGGTGTTGACAGCCACGTAGTCCTTGGCCATCAGCATCAGGGCGGAGCGGCTCGGGCGGTTCAGCCGGCCCGACGGGGTGACGACTCCCTTGGTGATGCTGCCCTCGATGTAGATCGTGCCCATCGACACGATCGTCAGTTGCCGGTCGGTCGGGATGACGCCGCGGATCCGCACGTTCCCCTCGAAGAAGAGCAGGCCGTTGAACGGGAACCCGGCGGCGTAGTTCGGCGTGTCCGAGTTGAAGTTGGCACCGGGCGTGAGCGAGTTGATGATGTAAGGCACTCCGCCCACGTCTCCGATGCGGAAGCGGATGCCGGTCAGGCCGGAGTCGCTGCCGTCCTCGTTGCGCCACGTGCGCTGGTTGTCCCGCGCTCCGGCGGGCCGCCTCGTGCCGTCTCGGACGATGATGAACCCGTCTGGCAGCAGCTGCACGAAGGCCCCTGGCGGAACGTAGAAGGGCCCCTTCCAAGCGGAGCCGGCCTTGCCGTTGTTGGGGTTCAGCCAGTCGTCGACCAGAGCCTCCTCGGTGCCGACGTCCTCGCGGGCGTCCGCCGTCGAGCGAACCTGAACGTCGTAGCTGTTGTTGACGTACACGCCGCGGCCGTGCCCGAAGCGCCCGCTGTTGCCGTTGCCGACGATGCGGCCGCTGTTCCGCGTGGCGACGAGATAGCGGTTCAGGCCGGTGTCCGGGTCCACCATGGTCACGCGCGGGGGATCCTTGCGGATCATCGCGCGGATGTTGCCGTCGGCGTCGGCCTGCTGCAGGCGGTCGCGGATCAGACCCCCGAGGGTCGAGAACGACGGGTTGCGGCTGAAGAGGCTCGGCGACGTGCCGTTGCCCAGCGAGAAGCTCCCGGTGACCCACGAGGATCCGTTCCAGTCGGCGGCCTGGATGTTTAGCCGACTGTCGTCGTCGGCGCCCCGCAGGATGCCGTTCACCAGCACGCCGTCGCCCAGCCTGGGGTTGAGATACAGGTTGACGTCGCCGTGCACCACCAGGTCGGCGTTGCTCACGATCGATCCTCCGCCGCCGACGGGGTTGGGGAAAGGCGCCGGCGAGGGACCGATGGTGTACACGGTGTCCAGCCCGCCGAGCTGCACCGGCACGCGCACCGGGTTCCCCTCGTACATGGCGCCGAGCTCGCTTGGAACGCCGATCTCAGCAGGGCGACTCACGTTGTCCAGGTTCGTGATGTAGAGGGCGCTCTCGATGATCCCGATGGACGCGAAGGCGATCAGCTTGCGGGACCCGACGAACCGGTTGTCCCGGTTCTTCATCTCGCCGAGCGTCCGGCGGAACTCGTCGCCCGATGCGAAGTTCCGGAACCGGATCGGCTGGCTGGAGGCAAGCGTAGTCGGGTCGTTCGGGTTGACGCGCCCTGGACGGCCGACGCTCTCGATGATCGTGTAGTTGCGCGCGCGACCGGGGTTGCGGAGGCTGCCGCTGGGATCGGAGGAGAAGACGTTGAAGTCGCTCGGGGCGAACCGAACCCGCACGAGGGCCCGGCCGCTCTCGAAGTTCACCCTGGTGTAAGGGCCGAGGCCGTCGGGACCACCCAGGTCGATCTGCGGATCGCCGTCGAAGCGGAGGCCGAGACCGGTGCCGGGCCGCAGGTAGAGCGCGTCGGGGTCGGCGGTGAAGTCGCTGCCGTCCTGGTTCAGCGGGGTGGGAACGCCGCGCCAGTCCGCGCCGAGCTCGCTGTACAGCAGCCTCGAGTGGGCGTAGCGGATGCCGGCCTCGGCGAGGTCGGCCGCGAGGGTCCTGGTCCTGCT
>DPBN01000077.1 GCA_003516955.1 Armatimonadota bacterium
TCGGAGGCGGCACCCGGCAAGGCGAGGGTTCCGCTGGACGTGGCCATCGAGGCCGTCGCCCGCCAGGGTCTGCCGCGGTGGGACGCTCCGGCTTCCGCCAAGGAGGCGGCGAGGTGAGGCTGCCCGCTTCCGCGCTCGCCCTCCTGATCGCGGGCTCGGCCCTCGCCCAGACCGCCAACCTGAAGGATCAGATCGGCATCGACCAGCTGCTGGACGCTCAGGTGCCGCTGGATGCCCGCTTCACCGACGAGAGCGGCCGGCAGGTCCGCCTCGGCGACTATTTCGGCAGGAAGGCGGTGCTTCTGGTCCCAGTGTTCTACGAGTGCAAGGGCGTCTGCACCACGATCCTCACGAACGTCACCAGGGCGCTGCGCAGCATGCAGGCCGCCAACGTCGGGCGGGACTTCGAGGTGGTGACGCTGAGCATCCACCCGAAGGAGACCCCCAAGCAGGCCGCCGCGGCCAAAACCGACTTCCTGCAGGCCTACGGCAGGCCCGGCGCCGAGAAGGGGTGGCACTTCCTGGTGGGCAGCCTGGATCAGATCCGCAAGGTCACCGACGCCGTCGGCTACCGCTACCTGTACGACCCGGAGAAGGACGCCGTGTCGCACCCTGCCGGCATCCTGGTGCTGACGCCCGACGGGCGCGTGAGCCGCTACTTCTACGGCATCGAGTTCTCGGCCAAGCTCCTGATGCAGGCGCTGGCCGACGCGGGGCAGGGCCGCATCGGCAAGAAGACGGAACCGATGTTCTGGGGCTGCGTCATGTACGACCCGAAGTCGGGCAAGTACACCGTGGTGGTCGACCGCGCCCTGAAGGTCGGAGGCGCGCTGACCCTGCTGATCCTCGGCACCACGATCTTCGTGCTCTCCAGGCGCGGATCGGCGACCGGCGCGGAAGGAGGCGCGCCCGGAGGAGCGGCCTGACCTCCGAAGGACGAGAGAAGCGATGAACTTTCCCCTGATGCCCGATCAAGCGTCGAACTTCGCACGGCCGTACGACGCGCTGTTCTTCGTGCTGACCGCGCTGACCATCCTTTTCACCATCTTGGTGGGGGCCTTGGTGCTGTTCTTCGCGGTGCGCTACCGCAAGGGCAGCCGCGTCGACCGCTCCGGCGCCGTGGAGTCGCACCTCGGGCTGGAGATCACCTGGACCGCCATCCCGCTGCTGCTGGGCTTGGTGATGTTCTGGTGGGCCGCGAAGCTGTACGTCGAGACCCGCCAGCCGCCGAAGGACGCCATGGAGGTCTTCGTGATCGGCAAGCAGTGGATGTGGCACTTGCAGCACTCTAACGGCGTGCGGGAGAACAACGAGCTGCACGTGCCGGTCGGCGTGCCGGTGCGGCTCACGATGATCAGCCAGGACGTGATCCATTCGTTCTTCGTCCCGCAGTTCCGGATCAAGCAGGACGTGCTGCCGGGACGCTACACGCAGCAGTGGTTCGTCGCGAGCAAGCCGGGCAAGTTCAACCTTTTCTGCGCGGAGTACTGCGGCACCCAGCACAGCGAGATGGGGGGCTACATCTACGCCATGCCCCCGCAGGAGTTCCAGAAGTGGCTGGCGAGCGGCGGCGACAAGAAGCGGCCCAACCAGCCGACGATGGCCGACCTGGGCAAGGCGCTGTACGACCGGCTGGCCTGCGCCAACTGCCACGGCCCGCAGGACACCGAGCGCGGCCCGTCGCTCTACGGCCTGTACGGAGCCAAGCGGCGCATGACCGACGGCACCGTCGTCGAGGCCGACGCCTCCTACATCCGGGAGTCGATCAAGAACCCGTACGCGAAGATCAACGAGAGTTATCAGAACACCATGCCCGAATACCGCGAGCTGACCGAGGAGGATCTCTTGAACCTCCTCGCCTACATCAGGACGCTGGGAACGGCCAAGGCGCCCGGACCCGTGCTGGGCAACGCCGGCCCCGCCCAGATCGGAGGAGCCAACCGATGAGCACCGCAGCCCCCGTTCTCCACGGAGAATCGCCCAAGGCGCCGCCGAGCTACCTGCAGGCGGGGCACACGATCAAGTCTTGGCTGCTGACCGGCGACCACAAGCGGATCGCCGTGCTGTACCTGATCTCGGTGTCGGTCTTCTTCTTCTTCGGCAGCCTGGCTGCGTCGATGATCCGCATCGAGCTGGTCTCGCCGCGCGGCGTGATGCTGGAGAGCGACACCTACAACAAGGTGTTCACGGCGCACGGCATCATCATGATCTTCTTCTTCCTCATCCCCGCCATCCCGGCGGTGCTGGGGAACTTCCTCCTTCCGATCATGATCGGTGCCAGAGACCTGGCCTTCCCGCGCCTGAACCTGCTCAGCTGGTACCTGTACGTGGCCGGCGGGCTGTGCGGCGTTCTGGCCATCGCGTTCGGCGGCGTCGACACTGGTTGGACGTTCTACACGCCCTACTCGTCGATGTACAGCAACACGAACGTGACGCTGACGATCATCGGCGCGTTCATCGCCGGCTTCTCGTCGATCGCCACGGGCATCAACTTCATCGTCACCGTGCACAAGATGCGCGCGCCGGGGATGACGTGGTTCCGGTTGCCGCTGATGGTGTGGGGCAGCTACGCCACGAGCCTGATCATCGTGCTCGGCACGCCGGTTGTGGCCATCACTCTGCTTCTGGTCGTGATGGAGCGGGTGTTCCACATCGGCGTGTTCAGCCCCGAGCTGGGCGGCGACCCGGTTCTGTTCCAGCACCTGTTCTGGTTCTACAGCCACCCGGCGGTGTACATCATGATCCTGCCGGCGATGGGCGTGATCAACGAGGTGATCACCTGCTTCTCGCGCAAGCGGATCTTCGGCTACCACTTCATCGCGTTCTCGAGCCTGGCGATCGCCGGCCTGGGCTTCCTGGTCTGGGGGCACCACATGTTCGTGTCCAGCCAGTCGATGTACCAAGGCATGGTGTTCTCGCTGCTGAGCTATCTGGTGGCGGTTCCCTCGGCGATCAAGGTGTTCAACTGGACGGCGACCATCTACAAGGGCTCGGTGCGGTTCCAGACGCCGTTCCTGTACGTGCTGGGCTTCATGGGCCTGTTCGTGGTGGGAGGCCTCACGGGCCTGTTCCTAGCCGCCATGAGCACCGACGTGCACCTCACGGACACCTACTTCGTGGTCGCGCACTTCCACTACGTCATGGCCGGCTCCAACCTGATCGCGCTGCTTGCGGGCATGCACTACTGGTGGCCGAAGATGTACGGGCGCCTGTACAACAAGAAGCTGGCCGCGATTTCGAGCGCGCTGATCTTCGTCGGATTCAACCTGACGTTCCTGCCGCAGTTCGTGCTGGGCAGCCGCGGCATGCCGCGCCGCTACTTCAACTACCTGCCGCAGTTCCAGGACCTCCACGTGGCTTCCACGATCGGAAGCTGGGTGCTCGCCGCCGGGCTGTTCCTTACCGCGGCCTACCTGCTGGCCTCCTTCCGCCAGCCGAAGGGGATGGCCGCCAACCCCTGGGGCGGACGGACGCTGGAGTGGGAGACCACTTCGCCTCCGACGACGCACAACTTTGAAGGCCAGCCGGTTCTGCAGCACGGGCCGTACGACTACCGCCCGGAGCCGGCGGCGGTCGGCGTCAAAGAACTGGCGCACTGAATCCCTTACCGAGAGTCGTAAACCATGAGCACTGCCATACCCTCCGCGCACGCCCACGCCGAAGGCGGACAAACGCCTTTCCTGCAGCATCATTTCCGCGAGATGTCGCAGCAGTTCGACGCCGCCAAGATCGGCATGTGGCTGTTCCTGGTGACCGAAGTGCTGCTGTTCGGCGGCCTTTTCGTCGGCTACGGCATCATGCACGCCCGGCATCCCGAAGCGTTCGTGGCCGCGCACCATCATCTCGACAAGACGATGGGCGCGCTGAACACCGTGGTGCTGCTGATTTCGAGCTTCACCATGGTGCTGTCGGTCTGGGCGGCCCAGACCAGCCGCAAGAAGCTGCTGGTGCTATTCCTGCTGCTGACGCTGGCCTGCGCCGGCACCTTCATGGTGGTGAAGTACTTCGAGTACAGCCACAAGTTCCATGAGGGGCTGCTGCCGGGCAAGTATTACTCGCACAAGGGCGACACGGTGCCGGGCCAGTTCCTGTTCTTCAGCTTCTACTTCATGATGACCGGCCTGCACGGCATCCACGTGCTGCTGGGCATGGCGGCCATCGCCTGGCTCGTCTGGCGCGCCCTGAAGGGGCACTTCTCGAGCCTGTATTACGCGCCGGTGGAGATCACCGGCCTGTACTGGCACCTGGTGGATCTCATCTGGATCTACCTCTTCCCGCTGATGTACCTGATCTCCTGAGGAGGCGCGACGATGACACACGTGAACGAACAAGCCCATCCCGTCACCGGCCCGAAGACGTACGGGCTGGTGCTGCTCGCGCTGCTCGTGCTGACCGTCATCACGGTGCAGGCTTCGTATTTCGACTTCGGCGCCTGGAACACGGTGGTCGCGCTGATCATCGCTTCGGCGAAAGGCTCGCTGGTGGCGCTCTTCTTCATGCATCTGCGCCACGACAAGTTCAATGCCGTGATCTTCGTCGGCGGACTGCTGTTCCTGGCGATTTTCCTCATCTGGACCCTGTTC
>DPBN01000034.1:0-5431 GCA_003516955.1 Armatimonadota bacterium
GCCGCTGGGGACGACGCCTACTCGGCGGGGACCTACTCGCAGGGCGCGAGCTACTGGTTCTCGATCGGCGTGCTGTGGGACAAGGCCGGCCACGACTCCTACTCCGCGCACTACTACTCCCAGGCGAGCGCGATGCACCTGTGCGCCGCCTACCTGGTGGACGAGGCGGGTAACGACGCTTACACGGTCCGCACCGGGGCGATGCACGCGATCGGCCACGACTATGGCCTGGCGGTGCTGCTCGACCGGTCGGGGAACGACGTGTACGCGGGCTCGGACAGTCGGCCGGGGATCGGCAGCGCGAACGGCGTGGGCCTCTTCGTTGACGCCGCCGGCGACGACCGCTACCAAGGGCCGCCTGCAGTGGCCTCCGCCGCGCGCGATTCCGGCTCGGTCGGTCTGTTCGCCGATCTCGGGGGTCAGGACCTGTACGCGCGGGGCCTCTCAGACGGCTCCGTTCGGCTGGAACCCCAGTGGGCGGCGGCGCTGGACGCCGAGGGCGTCGCAGCGGCATCGCCGGCGGCCCAGGCCCCGGAGCGGCTCAAGCCCGGCAGCAAGCCGGATCCGGGTCCAGAGGAGCTGGAGAGGCTGTTCCGCGCCGCCAGCGGCTGGGGGGTCGGAACGCAGGCGGACGCCGTGCGCCAGGCGACCGACGAGCTCATCGCCATCGGCAAGCCGGCCCTGGAGTGGATGCTCCGCGAGAAGCTGGCATCGGCGGACCGCCTGTCCCTGAGGGCTTTCGAGGCGGTCATCGGCGCGCTGAAGCCGGAGGGCGGGGCGATGCTGGCTCCGTACCTGTCTTCCGCCAAGAGCACCGAGCGTGAGAACGCCTGGCGCCTGGCCCGCTCGCAAGCGGTTCCGGAGGCCGCCACGGCGCTGGATGCCGGGCTCGCCGACCCCAAGACGAGGCTCTCGGCCGTCGGTTGGGCCGGTGCGACGAAGGCCGGGTCCGCCGTGCCGCGGCTCGTGGAGTGGGCCGGCGGAGACGACCGCACGCTCGCTCTGGCCTGCTTGGCCGCACTCCGGTCCATCGGTTCGCCTCAGGCGATCCCCGCGCTCCGGAAGCTCGCGGTCGCCGAGGATCTGGGCCTGCGGAAGGCCGCGGTGGCCGCACTCGCCCGCTTCCCAGACGAGGCACTGTCGCTCGGCACGGCGCTGCAGCAGAGGGGGATTCGGGAGCAGCGCATCGGCATCGAGCTCCTGGCCGCCGCGGGAACCGACGCCGCGCTGGCGCTGGTCGTATCGGCGCTGGACTCGGCCAAGCCCGAGCTGCGCCTGGAGGCCGTTCGCTGCCTGACCGAGGTGGACCCCGCCCGGTACCGAGCACAGATCGCCAAGCTGGCCGAGGACCCCGACCCGGACGTCCGGCTCGCCGTGCGCTGGGCCCTCGGCAAGACCTCCGGTCGTTAGCCTCGGGACGGCACGTACACCTTGTAGGTGTAGGTGCGCTCGAGGGTGCCGGCCGGCGCGACGGTCTCGATCCACTCGAGTCGTGCCGTCGGATTGGCGTCGCGGATGCCCTTGGCCGTCTTGGTCACGCGCACCGAGCCGGTGGTCTGCTCCACCTCTCCCGTGAGCTCCTTGCGGATCCGGAGGCGGATCTCCTGGGGCTTGGCGTTGATCACGGAGAGCGTGCCCTTCACGGTGACGAGGTCGAAGATCGGGTTGCCGGCGGAGTTGCGGATGGCGCCCCGCTCGCGGGAGACCTCCTCCTCTCGAACCTGGGCGCGGACGTCGAGCGCCTTGGTGATGCGCACGAGCGCCTCGGCGTCCCGGCCGGTGTAGCGCATCGTGTCCTGGCCTAGGATCTGGCCGTCGCGGAGCACCGTGGCCGGAGCGGTGGTCCAAGGCTGGCCGCTCTTGTTGGCGAACTTCAGGCAGTTCCAGACCTCTCCCGCCTCGTCCGGCAGGCGCTCCGGCTCGGGCCGCCCGACCATAGGGTCCGCCACGTCCCACGTGTACAGATGCTCGTAGTCCGACTCGGAGGCCAGCAGGTAATAGAGGCCGCGGTCTCCCTTGGCGAGCTCCACCCCGGGGAGGCGGTAGAAGAACAGGTCCTCGAGCTGCTCTCCGGGCGGGGCGGAGGGCACGTCGAAGGCGGCGCCGAAGTCCATGCGGTCCGCTGCGACGGCGTTCTGCGCAAGCATCATGCCCTCTCTTCGGGCGACCTCCGGGGTGCCGGCGCGAAGCAGCGATGCCACCACCTGGTCCGCGGTGGTGCCGGCCGTGAGCGGCTCGTCGATCGCCGCGAAGGGGACGTTGGGAAAGCCGGTGATCAGCCGCAGATCGGCCTGCCGGAGGTCCGCCAGGTCGTTCACGAGGGTGGCCTTGCAGAGCACCTTCAGACGCTTGGGGTCGGAGACGTCGATCGCGTACGACGGCGACCAGAGCAGGCCGCGCTCGAGCGACACCATCAGCACCTTGCCGGACGGCGCGCCTTGGGTCTCGATCCGCACCACCCGCTTCGTCGTCTCGACCTCCTTCTGCCACTTCAGGGTGCCGGATGCGGAGAGCACCGAGCGGATCGCCGCCTTCGGCAGCGCCACCGTGCCGGCGGCCGTGCTCAGGACCAGGAGCTGGCCCTCGGCGGATACGATGCGCCCGGTCTGCGCCTTGCCGAGCGCGGGGTCCTCGGTCGCGAAGGCGACCTGGACGCTTTGGCCGACGTTCGCCGCGAGGACCTCCTCCAGCGACGAGAGCGGCGCAGGCGTCTTGGTCTTCACGACCGAGCTGACGACCGACCGGAGCTGGGCGCCCTCCGCCGGGACGAACCAGAGCGTTCCGAGCGCGGCGCGGGGGACCTCGCCGACCGTCGCCTTGCCGTCGGTCACGGGAATCTCGCGCACGACGACGGCATAGCCGTTCTTGAAGAGCGAGGCCGCTACGACGCGACCCCCGGCGGGGCTCGGTGCGTCGGCCGAGAAGAGCAGCGTTGCGACTGCGAGCGGAACGAGCATGGGTTACCTCCTTTGCCTGAGACAAACGATAGACGTGCGAAGTCCAAAGCAGGCATCCCTCGCTCGCAAAAGCCCTCCAGCGCGCGGCGCTCTGCCTGAAAATGAGTCTTTCGACCCCCCCCCGCGGTGTCGGGTACTGTGACGCAAAGGAGGCTGTAGGATGAGACTGTGGATCCAATCCCTGTCGGTGGCCGTACTTGCGGTCTTGGTGGTCGTTGGGACGGTGCAGGCGAGCCTGGTGCGGGGCGCTCTGGTGGTGTTCCCGCCCTGTTGCTGGTACGTCGGCATCAGCGGACAGGCGAGCGGGCCCTGCGACGCTTGCCAGACCTTGGACTGCTGTCTGACCGGTTGCAGAGGATACTGCTCCGGGCTGGCCTAGAACGCTTGCAGAGATGCCTGCTACATCAAGTTCACGTCCAACTAGGTGGTCGCCGGTGGCCGTGGCCGTCGGCCTCCTGCTGGGTCTGGCGGCTTCGTTCTGGGTGGTTCGATCGTGCAGCGTGGACCCGAAGAAGCTCCGGGATGCTCGCGAGCTAGGCTACAGCAGCCTCGCCGACTACGACTCGTACTGGGCGCTGGTGCACAAAGTCAGCGAGAAGCAACTCTTGAACGGCGACGAGATTGCGGAGATCGAGCGCCTGCTGCAGGCGAACCCGGAGGACAAGACGGGGATCGGGGGTCTGCTCGGCTACCAGGCCCGCGGCCCGCACCGGCAGCGCTGCATCGAGCTGACCAAGGCCTACCTTCTGAACGACCCTAGTCCGATGGTTCAGACGATCGCCCTGCTCAACCTGAAGCGGCTGGACGCGCCGGATTGGCGGCAGCAGTGCGAGGCTCGGCTGAACAGCCAGGACGAAGACCTCCGGTCGTTCGCCAAGGAGCTTCTGGATGGCACGATTCGATAGCCCTCCGCGGAGCGTCCGGCTCGGCTTCACGCTCGTGGAGCTGCTCGTGGTCGTGGTGATCCTCGTCCTGTTGGCCGCACTGCTCTTCCCGGTCCTGTCCAAGGCCCGGGAGAGGGGAAAGGACGCGGGGTGCATCTCGAACCTCGCTCAGATCGGCAAGTCGACGGCTCTGTACGCCGCGGACCACGACGACTGCCTGCCTTACGGACCTTCCGCGGTGGCGAAGTACCAGCACCTGGACGGGCCCTCCCCCGACCCGTTCTTCGCTCTGCCGACGGCAGAGTCCTTGCTCGCGCCGTACGGCGCTTCGAAGAGCCTGATGAGGTGCCCGCGGGACGCCTTCTACATGGGGCCGGACCCGAACACGCAGAACCGGGAGTTCGTGCACGACCTGTCGTCCAGCTTCTTCGGCAGGGTCGGCTCCAGCTACCTTCTGCTTACTTCTGCGCCCGGCGGGTTGCGGAGGCTGTCCGACGCTGCGTCCCCCTCCGAGAACGCCCTCGGGATGGACGCCGCCCCCTTCCACGGGGACGAGGATCGCTTCGGCGTGGTGTACCGCGATCTCCATGCGAAGATCGAGCCTTGGTCGAAGAGGGGCGATCTGATCGGCGCTTGGTGACGCGCCTCGCGCGGGAAGAAGCCCCGAGCGCGTAGGTAATCTGGCGCCATGGCAAAGAGCGCGCTGATCGTTTGGGGCGGCTGGGACGGCCACGAGCCGGACAAGGTCGCCGACCTGTTCCGAGAGATTCTCGTCGGCGAGGGGTTCGAGGTCGAGGTGGCGGACACCCTGGATGCGTTCCGGGACGCCGAGAAGCTGGCCGGCCTGAGCCTGATCATCCCCGTGTGGACCATGGGGAGCATCCAGCCCGAGCAGGAGCAGCCGGTGCTGCGGGCCGTCGCGGACCACGGAGTCGGCATCGCGGGTTGCCACGGGGGGATGTGCGACGCGTTCCGTCTGAACACCGAGTGGCAGTTCATGACCGGCGGCCAATGGGTCGCGCACCCCGGCAACGACGGCGTGCGGTACACGGTGAATATCAACCGCTCGAACCCGCACCCGATCACCGACGGCCTGCCCGACTTCGAGGTGGTCAGCGAGCAGTACTACCTGCACGTCGACCCGGCCGTGAACGTCCTCGCCACGACGGACTTCCCGACGCCCGGTGTGGACGGGCCGCACGTGGGCAACCCGTGCAAGATGCCCCAGGTGTGGACGAAGACCTACGGCAAGGGGCGCGTGTTCTACACCGCGTTGGGCCACCACCGCGACGTGCTGGAGCCCGAGACGCCTCGGGAGATCTGCCGCCGCGGCTTCCTTTGGGCCGCCAAGGGCGTGGGCCTGTAGGCCTCAGCGCTCGGGCTGGAGCCGCCGCCGGAGCCACTCGTACCAGCGCTCCAGCCCGAGGCCCGTCTTCGCGCTGACCTCCAGCACGTCGGCCTGGGGGGCGACGCCGCGCACCGCCTCCAGAGCCTCGTCCTGCCGGAACTCCACGGCCTCGGCGAGGTCGATCTTCGTGACGAGAACCAGATCGGCGGTCTTGAACAGCGTCGGATACTTGAGCGGCTTGT
>DPBN01000034.1:5558-9060 GCA_003516955.1 Armatimonadota bacterium
TTGTCCTCGCCCTCGGTGACGCTGAACAGCACCACACGGGCGTGCTCGCCCAGGTCGTGGGTGGCCGGGCAGACGAGGTTGCCCACGTTCTCCACGATCAGCAGCCGCAGGCCCTCCAGCCGGAGCGCATCGAGGGCCGCTCGGACCATGTTCGCCTCGAGGTGGCAGTAGCCGTCCGTGGTCACCTGCACGACGCGCGCACCCTTGCCTCGGAGCCGGGCGGCGTCGTTGTCGGTGGCAAGGTCGCCGACCACCACGCCGATCGGCACTTCGCCGGCGAGGTCGCTCAGCGTGCGCTCCAGCAGCGCTGTCTTGCCGGCCCCGGGGGAGGACATCACGTTCAGGCAGAACACGCCCAGCCGATCGAAGTCGGCGCGCAGGGCGGCGGCCATGCGGTCGTTTTCGGCCAGCACGGCCTGAGCGATGTCCACGATCTTGCGCTCTTCCATGGTCACTCCAACTCGATCTGCGCCAGTTCCAGCTCCCGCCCGCTCACGATCTTCTCGGACGGGCGGCCGCAGGTCGGGCAGGCGTACACCGCCGCCTTCGGCTCGAACTCCGCCTCGCAGGATTCGCACAGGCAGCGCACCGGCACGTGCTCGACCTCCAGCCTCGATCCCTCCGCGAGCGTCCCTCGGCACACGACGGGGTACGCGAACTCCATCGCCTCCGGCACCACGCCTGCGAGCGCGCCGATCCGGAGCCTCAGCACGGCGATGCGGCGGCCGCCCAGCTCCCTAGCTTTGGCCTCGGCGGCGCGCACGGCCGCGGCGCAGATCGACACCTCGTGCACGGCCCATTGTAGACCAGGCCCACCGGTCGGCGTGACCGGGGCCATAATGCGCCATGGTTCGCATCCGAGCTTTCGCCGTCGCGGCGCTGGCGGCCCTCTCCGCGGTCGCGGCATACGCGCAATCGTTGGCTCCCGGCGACCCGGCCCCGCCGATCCAGGTGGCGTCGTGGGTCAAGGGCACTCCCGTCAACTCGCTCGAGCCGGGCAGGTTCTACGTGATCGAGTTCTGGGCCACATGGTGCGGCCCTTGCCGTCAGAGCATTCCGCACCTGACCGAGCTGGCGCGCAAGTACGCCGGCAAGGTCACGTTCATCGGAGTGGACGCCTACGAGCGCGGCGAGAGCACCGAGGCCATCCAGGCGAACGTGAAGAAGTTCGTCGAGGAGATGGGCGACAAGATGGAATACAACGTCGCCATGGACCAGCCGAGCGGCAAGATGGCGGATTCGTACATGACCGCCGCCGGCCAGAACGGCATCCCGACGGCGTTCGTCGTGGCCGACCAGAAGGTGGTCTGGATCGGGCACCCGATGTCCATGGACGAGCCTCTGGCGAAGATCGTGGAGGGCTCGTTCGACGTGCCGAAGTTCCGAGCGGCCTTCCTGGAGCAGGCCGCCGCCGAGAAGAAGCAGATGGAGGCCAGGCAGAAGCTGTCGGCCGCCCGCGCGCAGTACGCCAAGGGCGAGAAGGCCCAGGCGCTGAAGGCTCTCGACGAGCTGGCGAAGGAGCCCGCCGTCGCGACGATGGCGAAGGTCACCAAGCTGCAGCTCATCGCCGCAGACGACCCCAAGGCTGCCGAGAAGATGATCGACGAGCTCGGCAAGGCCAAGGGAGAGGACGCCTCGGCCCCGCTCATCACGTTCATGATGACCCAGCCGCCGAAGGACGAGGCCAAGAAAGCCGCGTTCGAGAAGCTGGTGGATCGGGCGATCGCTCGGGCGAAGGCGATGGAGAAGGACAGCGGCCCGCTGTTCTACTACTACGAGGCCCTCGTGTACCAGCGACGGAACGACAAGAAGAACGGCATGGTCGCCGTCCAGAAGGCGGAGAGCCTGCTGGGCAAGATGCCCGCGGAGGAGGCGGAGCAGTTCAAGCCGTACCTGGAGCGCCTGAAGAAGTTCTTCAGCGACCAGTGACAGGGTTCGCCGCGGCGAGAGGGGCCGGGGTCGCTGAGACCCCGGCCCCTCGGTCGTCGCTTGGGGACCTCGCTCAGCGGATGCGCACGGCCAGCGACACCATCAGCTGGTTCTGCCCCAGGTTCCTGCCCACCGTTCCGCCGTTGGACAGGTGCAGGTAATCGACGCCGACCCGGACCTCGGTGTGGAAGCGGAAGATCATCCCGAATCCGAGCACGGGAGAGGAGTTGAGTTCGCTGTCCAAATCGTTGCTCGGCTTGTTCTGGAGCTGCAGCCCCCAGCCGACACGGAAGTAGGTCCCAACCTCCTTGGTCCACATGTCCTCGTAGGAAGCCACGGCCAGGATGCCGACGGCGTCGGTCGCCACGTTGGGGATCGACTCGCGCGAGGTCGACCAGGACTTCTCGTAGTAGAGGTACAGGTCCAGGTTGCCGGGGCGGGTGCCGGCCTTCATCTTGGGGTCGGGACGGCTGTAGCCCAGCCCGAATGCGATCGCCTCCCGCTTGTCCTCGCTGCCCAGGGTGATCTGGGAGCGGCCCGTGTGCGCGCTGAGGAACCACTTGCCCTCCCCCGCCCGCAGGGTGCCGGTTGTCAGAGCGAGAACCGCCGCGGCCACGATGCGCCTCATGGCGGCTATATACCTGTTCCGGCCTCCGAACGCTTTTCGGAGGGCCCGGTTCGGTGTAAAGTTTGGTTGGTCCATGCACCGCCTGGCGAAGTTGCTCGGGGTTGACCGCCGCGAGGGCGCGGTGCGCGTCGCCGTGCTCGTGGGGGTTGTGTCGGCGCTCGGCCTCGCGGCGTCCTTCGCCATCTGGTGGAGGGTGCGAACTCTGGAGACGGAGCGGTACGAGGACCGTCTGGCGAGACTCGCGGACGCTCGGATTCGCTCGACCGTCGCGGACTTGGATTGCGGCCCGCTGTTGCGGCAGATCGCCCTGTTCTTCGCCAACAGCGACGAGGTCACCCCGCGGGAGTTCACAAACTTCGTGTCCGCCTACATGGATCGGCCGCACTTGCTGGAGCTCTCCTGGAGGGACGGGGACCTGCGCCCGCTCCTTCGCCGGAGTTCTCCAAGGACGCAGGGCGTCCCCGTTCGGTTGGAGCGGGGGGATGCGGCGATTCCTCCCGACGGTCGTCCCATCGCCTTGCGGGCTCAGGCGCCGGGCAACGGGCGGCTGGTTGTGATCTGCCGGGCAGCCCGCACCGGAGGTGGTCGGCAGGGCGTGCTGGCGGCCGTGCTGGACGTCGGCGGTTGGATTCTTGCGAACGGTCCTGGCCACGGCACCGACTTCGACTTGGCGCTGTCCCTGGACGTTCCCGGCGGCAGCCTGAGGTTCGGCTCGTCCGGGGGCGAGCGCTATCTGGCCGTGCCGCTGCGGCTCTCGGGCTTGGAAGGGAAATTGGAGTTGTGGGCTTCGGAGGAGTTCCTCCGATCGCAGTCGGGAGGCGGCGCGACGGCCACGCTGATCGGAGGCCTCGCTCTCACGGCGCTGTTCGCCGGCCTCATGTACTTCGGCCTCACCGAGGGCCGCAGGCTGGAGGCCTTGGTCCGGCAGCGGACCGAGGAGCTCTC
>DPBN01000061.1 GCA_003516955.1 Armatimonadota bacterium
GGAGGCGGTGGAATGAGCGAATCGTTCGACGTGATCGTTTGCGGGGGCGGGACGGCGGGTGCGGCCGCCGCCATCGCCGCGGCCCGGGTCGGCGCCAGGACGCTGGTGATCGAGCAGTTCGGCTCGCTGGGCGGCACGCAGTCGAACGGCTGGGTGACGCCCCAGATGCCCAACCACATCGGCGCGCACAAGCTGTCGCGCGGACTCAACCTGCGGATTCTGGAGAACCAGAGCCACCTGCAGCCGAACCCGGGCACCGTGCCGCACAGCGACGACTGGTACGACCCGGCTCTTTTGCCGCTGGTGCTGGACCGGCTGGCCTCCGAGGCCGGAGTCCGGTGCCTGTTCAACGGTACGATCGTCGGAGCGAAGGTCGAGGACGGTCGCGTGCGGTCCGTGCTCGTGCAGCACCGGGGAGCTCCCGTCTCCTTGGCCGGTGGCGTCCGCTTAGCCTGCACCGAGATCGAAGGCCGTTTCTTCGTCGACACGACGGGCGACGCGGAGTTCAGCCGGCTCGCCGGGGCCGCGATTCTCTCCGGCAACGAGGAGGGCGTGCACCAGCCGATGACCCTCCGCTTCAGCATGGGCGGGTTCGACATGGCGCGTCTGCGCGAGAGCCTGAAGCCCCACCTCCGCTGCGACCAGCCGCCCTACATGGAGTTCGGCTACGGAGACGCCCGCAAGGGCTCCATGGCCCCCTGGGTCGAGCAGGCCGTCGCCGAGGGAATCCTGCAGGAGGACGACCTCGGCTACTTCCAGGGGTTCACCGTGAACGGCAGGCCGGGAGAGATGGCGTTCAACGCTCCGCGCGTGGCGGGGCTGGATCCGATGGACCCGTGGCAGCTGAGCCTGGCCTATCGGCTGGGTCGGGAGAAGGTGTGGCGCATCGCCAACTTCGTGCGGAGGTTCTTCGGCGGAGCCGAGAACGCGTACATCAGCGTGATCGCGCCGCTCATCGGCATCCGGGAGACCCAGCGGGCCGTCGGCGAGTACGTCCTCACCGAGGAGGACCACCAGTCGTGCCGCAAGTTCCCCAACCCGATCGCTCGGAACCGATACCCGGTCGACATCCACCTGAAAGTCGGCACGGACTACCGCAGGTTCCCCGACGGCGAATGGCACGACATCCCCTACGAGTGCCTCGTGGTGAAGGGCTTCGAGAACCTGTTCGTTGCGGGCAGGTGCCTGAGCGCCACGTTCGTGGCCCAGAGCGCGGTCCGCATCCAGCCCGTGTGCAGGGCGACCGGCGAGGCGGCGGGGGCGGCCGCCGCGCTGTGCGCCCAGCTGGGGTGCCGGGCCAAGGACCTTCCCTACTCTTCCTTGGAGCCCTTCTTGGACTTGGAGACGATCGACTCCGCCACGTCCTCGTCGTCCATCAGATAGGGGCTCCAACGGGTGCTCGGCATGTGCGTCAGGTCCGCCAAGCGGGCCAGGCAGAACCCGAGCGCATCGCCGAACTCGTCCACCGTCAGGGTCGTGCGCTCTCCGGCGGCCACCGGCCCCAGCTTGGCGACGCACTGCCAGCGGATGAGCTCCTCCAGCGCCGCTCGGGACGGATCGCCCGGGGGCACCGTCAGGCGGCTGGCCTCGTAGGCGACGAACCGGGGCGTGAAGCAGAAGCGGGGGCTCGCCATGTCGAAGAGCCGCTTGAGCGCGAGGATCGCCTCCGTGCGGCGCAACGGCTGTCCGGCGTCGCCGCTCTGCAGCGGATGGTTGCCGGGACGCGGGATCCGCAGGACCTCGCTCAGAACCCGCTCTGCCTCCGACAAGGCTTTTGCGGCCTCGCCCCGCGTCACCGTCTGGGAGCCCGCAGCCGCATCCACAGACCGAACTTGGCTCTGCAGGCGATCCTTGGCGGCCTCCTCCTGCATCGAGCCGCAGGCCATCGGCAGAGAGGCGAAGAGCAGGAGCAACAGTCTTGCGGCCTTCATCGGTATCCCCCGGGGCGCGTCACAGGTCGGAGACGGCGCCGGCCCTCAGTATGTCTTCAAACCGCTCCAAGGCGATACCCGTCCCGATCGCGACGCAGTCCATCGCGTTCTCGGCGACGCGCACCGGGATGTCCGTCTTCTCCTCCAGCATACGGTCGAGGTTCCGCAGGAGCGCGCCGCCTCCGGTGAGGGTGATGCCGCGCTCGATCACGTCGCTGGCGAGCTCCGGCGGCGTCTGCTCCAAAACCTGGCACAGCTTCTCCTCGATCAGCCGCACGGTCTCGGAAAGGGCGTCGCGCACCTCCTCGCTCCGAACGCGGACGGTCTTGGGCAGGCCGTGGACCATGTCCCGCCCGCGCACCTCCATCTCCAGCTCGTGCTCCAGCGGGTAGGCGGAACCGATCTTGATCTTGATCTCCTCGGCCGTGGGCTCGCCGATCATCAGGTTGTACGTGTTGCGGATGTGCCGGATGATCGCGTCGTCCATCCGGTTCCCGGCCACGCGGATGCTCTCGGACAGAACGATGCCCCCTAGGCTGATCACGGCGATGTCGGTCGTGCCCCCGCCGATGTCCACCACCATGTTGCCGCCGGGGGCGGCGATGGGCAGCCCGGCTCCGATCGCGGCCGCCATCGGCTCCTCGATGGTCATCGCCTCTCCCGCGCCGGCCTCCTTGGCGGCCTGGATCACGGCCCGCTTCTCCACGTTCGTCACGCCGCTGGGAACGCACACGAGCACCCTCGGCTTGAAGAGCCTGCGCCTTCCGCACACCTTGTCCAGGATGTGCTCGAGCATCTTGAGCGTGGTCGTGTAGTCCGCGATCACGCCCCCCTGCAGCGGCTTGATGGCCTTGATGTTGCCGGGCGTCTTGCCCAGCATGTCGCGGGCGTCGTTCCCGACGGCCAGAACCTTGCCCGTCTGGGTGTTGATCGCCACCACGGTCGGCTCGGACAGAACGATGCCGCGGCCCCGGCGGAACACCAAGATGTTCGCCGTTCCCAGGTCGATGCCGATCTCGGGTACCAGTCTCACTCCGGGTGCTGCCTCGCCTCTTCCGTGTCGCCGGCCTCGATCCGTTCGATGTGGCCGCCCAGCGCCGTGAGCGTCTGCTCGAAGTTCTCGTAGCCCCGGTCGATGTAACGGACGTTCTTCACGAACGTTGTGCCCTCGGCGGCGAGGCCCGCCAACACCAGAGCCGCGCCGGCGCGAAGGTCGCTGGCCTCGACCGTGGCGCCGGACAGGCTCGGAACCCCTTCGATGATCGTGGCTCGTCCCTCGACGCGCATCCGCGCGCCCATCCGGTTCAACTCCGCCACGTGCCCGATCCGGCTCTCATAAATCGTCTCCTCCACGACGCTCGTGCCCTCGGCCAAAGTCAGGACCGCGGCCATGATCTGCTGCATGTCCGTCGGGAAGCCCGGATACGGCATCGTCTTCACGCGGATCCCCTTGAGGCGACGGTCGCAGGCGACGCGGATCCAGTCCGGCCCCTCGTCGATGCGCGCCCCGGCCTCGCGCAGCTTGTTGACCAAGGCCGTCTGATTGTCCGGCAGGATGCCGCGCACGGTGATGTCTCCCCGGGTGATCGCCGCCACCGCGAGGTAGGTGCCGGCCTGGAGCCGGTCCGACGGCACCCGGAACTCGCAGCCGTCCAGGGAGGAGACGCCGGTGATGGTGATCGTGCTGGTCCCGGCGCCCTCGATGCGCGCGCCCATGCGGTTGAGGAAGGCCGCGAGGGCCGTCACCTCGGGCTCCACGGCGGCGTTCTGGATCACCGTAACGCCGTCCGCGAGCGTGGCGGTGGCCATCAGGTGCTGGGTGGCCCCGGCGCTGGGAAAGTCCAGGTAGATCTCAGCCCCGCGGAGGCCGCGCGTGCGGGCCTTGTAGACGCCGCCATCCAGGACCACGTCGGCGCCGAGAAGGGCCAGGCCCTTGAGGTGGAAGTCGACGGGCCTCGCGCCGATCTTGCATCCGCCGGGCGCCGGCAGCTCGGCGTGGCCGTTCCGCGCGAGCAGCGGCCCGAGCAGATAGAACGAGGTGCGGATCGCTCGGACCGTCTCCTCGTCCGCCTCGCCGGGATGGATGTCGGTGGCGTCGACGAGGAGCGATCCCTCCCGCCACTCGACCTCGGCGCCGAAGTTCGTCAGCAGGCGCGCCTTCGTGAGCGTGTCGGACACCTTGGGAACGTTGTGGAGAACCGTGGTGCCCTTGCCGAGCAGAACGGCCGAAAGAATGGCCAGGGAGGCGTTCTTGCTCCCCGGCACCTCCAGCTCGCCAACCAGCGAGGCCCCGCCCTGAATCCTGAACACTGTCATCGATCCCCTCCGTCCGTGGCTGGGACAATCCTCCTGCAACCCGCGCCTACAGCCAACACAAAGATGATACCGCCCCGCAGGGTCCCGGCACCGGTGCGGCCGCGCCCCTCACGCGGGGATCAGGTCCTCTTCGAACGCCTCGAACCGCGGCAGGAACGGGGTCCAGTCCGGCTCGCACCGAGCCCGCAGGTACTGCGGAAGGCTGATGTACGGCACGTAGTGCGGCCGGGACGGTTGCCGGAGGAGCCTCATCCTGGCCTGCTGGGGGGTCCGGTCGCCCTTCAGCAGGTTGCACCGCCGGCAGCAGGCCACGAGGTTGTCCCACGTGTCGGGTCCTCCGCGGCGCCTCGGCACCACGTGGTCGATCGTCAGGTCCGAGCTCTTGGCGCCGCAGTACTGGCAGGTGTAGCGGTCGCGGGCGAGCACGGAGTGCCGCGTCAGCCGCAAGGTGGGAAGCGGGCGACGGATCGTTTGGTTCAGCCGGACCACGGAAGGGACCTCCAATCGTCCCGACGTGGTCGTCATCCGATGGGAGCGGAAAACGAGGGGCTCCGCCTTGCCCATCAGCACCAAACTCACCGCCCGACGCACCGTGCAGACGTTGAGCGGTTCGTAGTCGCCGTTCAGAACGAGGACGCTGGCCTGGAACATGCGATCCACCGAAAGAAGAGGAGCTCGGACGCGCAACCGCCCGAGCTCCGGCAACCCGCGGGGATCGCGGCCTGTATGTAGAAGCCAGGCCGCACCACGGGCCTCCTCGGGCCGACGGAGCGTTGGATGGCGCGCATCGTATCAGTTAGGACGTCTGCGCGTCCTCGGACGATTCGCCCAGCTCGATGTGGAGGAACTCCTCTTCCCCGTCCATCGCGTCGATCATGGACGCGATGCGCTCTTCCCGCTCGGCCTCGTCGCGGACGATCCGGTCGTAGCTCTCGCTGTAGAACGGCGCGAAGCGCTCCCCGCTCTTCCGGCAGATCTCCTTGCCGGCGCGCGCCTTGGCCTTCTCCAGCACATCGGCCAGCTCTCTCGCGACTCCTCCCGCCGTGGGCAGCATCGTGAACATCAGCTCGGACTCTTCCTCGCCCACGCGGACCGCGAGAATCCGCCAGCTGGAGCCGTTCGGACGCAGCAGCGCCCGCAGCAGAACGCGCCGCTCCGCCTCCTGCAAAGGCCTGCGGTGCCGGAACGTGGCGTAGTAGAGAACGTCGTCCGCCCTCCAGTGCGGCAGTCGACCTCGCCAGATGGAGAAGTTCTTCCAGCGAGCCATCAGGACAGGGCGGCGTCCCCCCTCTCGCCGGTCCGGATGCGGACGGCCTCGATCACGTCGCTCACGAAGATCTTCCCGTCGCCGATCTCGCCGGTCTGGGTTGCACCGACGATCGCCGCCAAGGCGTCCTCCAGGTCCTCGTCCTTCACGACCACCTCCACCCGCATCTTCGGGAGCAGGTTGACGGCGTAGGTGCTTCCCCGGTACTTGTCCGTTCGGCCGAACTGCCTGCCGTACCCCCGCACCTGCTCGCAGCTGAGGCCGTAGATGCCCGCCTCCTCTAGGGCCTGCTTCACGTCCTCCAGCTTGCCCAGCCGGATGAAAGCCTCAATGCGCTTCATTCCACCGTCTCCAGGCTGATTCGGTCGTTGGTGAAGACGCAAATCTCGGCCGCGATGCGCAGCGCCGTCTCCGCGATCTGCTCCGCCCCGAGCTCCGAGTGGCGGAGCAGCGCTCTCGCGGCGGCCAGCGCGTAGGGCCCTCCGGAGCCGATCGCCACCACGCCGTCGTCCGGCTCGACCACGTTCCCGTCGCCGCCGACCAGCAGGAGGCACTCGGAGTCCGCCACGACCATCATCGCGTCCAGCTGGCGGAGGATGCGGTCGGTGCGCCACTCCTTGGCGAACTCCACCGCGGCCCGGCGCAGGTTCCGCCCAAAGGCCTCGAACTTCGCCTCGAAGCGATCCTGCAGCGCCTGGGCGTCGGCCACCGAGCCGGCGAAGCC
>DPBN01000301.1 GCA_003516955.1 Armatimonadota bacterium
CCCACATCACGAACATCGCCGTCGCGCCGGACCACCGCCGCCGGGGCTACGGCCGAAGGATCCTGGAGGAGCTGCTGCGGCGCGCGGCCAACCGCGGCCTCGTGTGCAGCACGCTCGAGGTGAGGGCGTCCAACCATCCGGCGCTGGGCCTGTACGAGTCCCTCGGCTACCAGACCGTGGCTCGGCGCAAGCGCTACTACCCAGACAACCAGGAGGACGCGCTCGTCCTTTGGCTCTACGACCTGACCCCTTGGAAGACCTGACCTCCCCCCTGCGCTTCTGGGAAGACCCGCTGCTGGCCATCGAGTCCAGCTGCGACGAGACTTCCGCTTCGGTGCTGGTCTGCCGTCGGATCCTCTCGAACGTGGTCGCCTCGCAGGTGGACCTGCACGCCCAGTGGGGCGGCGTCGTGCCCGAGGCGGCCGCGAGGGCGCACATCGAGGCCATCGTGCCCGTCGTCGATCGTGCGCTCACCGACGCGGGGATGCAGGCGCGGGACCTCACCGCCGTCGTCGCAACGAACCGGCCGGGTTTGGTCGGAGCGCTCAGCGTGGGCCTGACCTACGCCAAGGGCGTCGCCTTCGCGCTCCATCTGCCTTTCGTGGGGGTGCATCACCTGGAGGGACACATCCTCTCCACACTCGGTTGCCCCGAACCCCCGCCCTTTCCCCACCTCTGCCTGGTGGTTTCGGGCGGCCACACCGAGCTTGTGCTCGTCGGGCAGCCGTTCTCCTACCGCCTGGTCGGACAGACATTGGACGACGCCGCCGGGGAGGCGTTCGACAAGGGCGCTCGTCTGCTGGGCCTGGGCTACCCTGGCGGACGGGCGATCCAAGAGGCCGCCGCGAGCGGCGATCCGAACCGATACCCCTTGCCGCGCGGACTGTCGGGGGACACCACCGACTTCTCCTTCTCCGGCCTCAAGACGGCGGTGCTGAGGCTCGTCCAGCGCGAAGGGACCGCGCTCAGCGTGCCGGACGCGGCAGCCAGCCTGCAGGAGGCCATCGTCTCCGTTCTGGCGGAGCGGGCGGTGCGCGCGGCCGAGGACCAAGGCGCCCGGGCCCTCTCCGTCGTTGGCGGAGTGGCGGCCAACCGCGCGTTGCGGGAGCGCCTGCTGGCTCTCAGCGGTCGGCGCGGGATCGCCCTATTCGTTCCCCCGCCCGAGCTCTGCACCGACAACGCGGCGATGATCGGGCTGGCGGGAAGCCTGCGACTGGCCGCGGGAGAGAGGTCCCGCTGGGATCTGGACGCCCTGCCGAACGCCGATCTGCCCGGACCGCCTAGCCCCTCGGGTGGGCCCGGAGGTACTTCCGTCTGACCTCCTCGAGGTCCAGCTGCGTGTAGACCTGGGTGGTCGCGATCGACTCGTGGCCCAGCAGCTCCTGAACCGAACGCAAGTCCGCGCCACCCTTGAGCAGGTGCACCGCATAGGTGTGCCGAAGGACGTGCGGACCGATCTTTCCGCCGAGGCCACCGGCCTTGGCCCACATCTCGAGCCGGTCGTACACCGTCTGCCTGCAGAGACGCCCGCCGCGGTTCGAGAGGAACAAGGCCTCCGTGGGCCTGCGGACCAGCTGCGGTCGCGCCGCCGACAGGTAGCGGGCGATCCACAGCGCGGTGCCGCGGGGTACGGGGACGACGCGGGTCTTGGAGCGCTTCCCCAGCACGCGGACGACGCCGCCCTCCGGATCCCAGTCGCCCAAGTTCAGGCCCACGCACTCCGAAACCCGGAGGCCGCAGCCGTAGATGGTCTCGAACATCGCCCGATCCCGAAGCCCGTCCGGCTTGGCGACGTCGATCGCGCCCAGCAGCGACTCCACGCTTGGGCGGTCGAGAGCCTTGGGAAGCCTCTTGGGCCTCTTGTAGCCACCCGTGGAGGGCAGATCGCCGTCGAACCCCGCCCGCTCCCGCTTGAGAAACTTGAGGAACGAGCGCAGAGCGCTCATCTTGCGTTGCGCGGTCGAGGCGACCACCCGCTCGCCGAGCCATGCCTGGTAGCGGGAGACGGCGATCGCGTCCACCTGCGACCAATCGCGGACGCCTTGGCTGAGAAAGAACCCGTGCGCCTGGGACAGATCCCGGGCGTAGCTCGAGACCGTGTGCCGGCTCGCCCCGCGGTCTACCGAAAGGTAGTCCAGGAACCACGCCACGCGGTCGTCGATCACCGGTCCTTGCGAAGCCACACGAACACCTCCGGCCGAACGTAGGCCAGGTCGTGCACCCGGCTGGCCGGGCCACCGAACATGCGCTCCAGTCGATAGTCCCGTTGCAGCCGGTCGTAGAAGCGCATCGCGTCGGGCTGGCGCAGCCGGAACGCGTCGAACGCCTCGAAGCTGGAGAACACCACAGCGTCCGGCCGAAGCTCCTCCAGCAGCCGGATGTCCCAGTCCTTCCGCTCCCGAGGGTCTGCGGGGAGATACCGCAGCACCCTGGGACGCTCCGCGCGAGCCATCGCTTCCAACCGCGCCCGCAGGGGCGCCCACGGTCCCAGACCTGACTCCGGATAGAGCGGGGGCGTGTAGAACCAAGGGTCCGACACCAAACCGACCGTCTGGACCTGCGTCGAACCCTTCAGGAACCGCGCGGCTTGGTCGCGGGGGTCCTCCATCAGCATCCAGGCGGTCACACGGGCACCCGCGGCCGCGCCCCCTCCGTCCACTCCGCCGATCGCGAGCAACGCCAGGGCCGCCCACGCTCTCCCGAACCGCCCCGGCCTCCGATGGCGCTCGCCGGCCCAAGCGCCCACAGCCACAGCCAGAGGCACGAACAGCGGAAGCGTGTAGCGGAAGAACATCACCTCGGCGCGCCCGATCGCCACGTAGTGCAAGGCAGCGAACAGGGCGATCGGATAGAACCACCGCACGCGCTCGCGCAAGAGCAGCGCCACGCTGGCGACCCCCAGAACCGCGAGCAGCGGCCCCATACCCGCGGCGAGGTTCATCAGATGCGTCACGAAACCCGACGGGTATCCCACAAAGACCAGCCCGTGGCCCGATGCGGAATGGCTCAGCTCGTAAGCGAAGTCGCGCCGAAACGCCTCCCAATTGACGATGCATCCCGGCGTCGTGAGCACGAACACCGCAGCCGCCAGCGCGCCGGAAACGGCCCAAGCCCGCCATCGGATCTCCTTGGGAAGCCAGAGCCACGCGCCGAGCCAAACCGCCGCAAGGGCCAACGCTCCGGTGTACTTCGTTCCGGCGGCAAGCCCGACCGCGATGCCCGCCCACGCCGCCGCGCGCAACGGTCGCGCCGAGCCGTCCAAGCGGTCCGTGAGCAGCAGCGCCAGGGCGACCCAGAACGCGGCCATCACGTCGACGGACTGGAACCGGCTGTGCATGAGGTGCCCCGGCGCCAGAGCCACGATTGCCGCGCCGATCCACGCACCGAAGCGGACCGACCGCCTCCGCAGCAACAGGAACGCCACCAGCGCGCAGCCCGCCCCGGATGCGGCCGAAATCACCCTCCCGGCCAAGTGGCACCGGCTGACGTACTCCCAGTAGCCTTCCGGCGTGTCCGGCGTCGGGGCGTAGACGGCGACCATGTCGCTCGCCACACGGAGCAGCGTCAGGTAGAGGGTGGGATAGTTGTAGAACCCTGGGTCAAAGTCGAGCTTCGCAGGCTCGATCTGTTGCGAGTAGCCCCAGGTCACCGGCTCGTCGGGGTGGTAGCTGACGGAGTGCAGGTCGTTCTGCAGCCCCCAGCCGATGCCCAACAGGCGGATCAGCAAGGCCAGAACGAGCACCACCGCCGGCTCGATCCATGCAGGCCGCGAAGGCGCCTCAGCCCTCTGCGGGGACGGTTGCTCCCGACTGTCCTCCATGGCTCCTCCGGACGGCGGCATCGGTCACCATTCTGCCCAAAGCGCGCACCAGCGCGGGGTGGACGCTCGCGTGGTCGGCTCTCCGCAGCGCGTTGTAGGCCTCCATTTCCCCCATCTGCTCCTTCAGCAGCGCGAAGTCGAGCGCCAGCCTCAGGAAGCCCGCGTCGCCGCTCGCGGACGCGCCGAACAGCCACGAGTCGGCCAGGCTCCTCATCGTCCTTCGGTAGGGTGCGTACGGCCC
>DPBN01000417.1 GCA_003516955.1 Armatimonadota bacterium
GTTATCTCCGACGAAGCCCGCGCCAAGCACCACGAGTTCGCGCGGCGGGGGGACCGGGGCATCTACAAGGGGCTGACCTTCTGGAGTCCGAACATCAACATCTTCCGCGATCCCCGCTGGGGCAGGGGTCAGGAGACGTACGGGGAGGACCCGGTGCTGACCGCCGAGTGCGGCAAGGCCTTCGTCCGCGGCCTGCAGGGCGACGACCCGAAGTACCTCAAGCTGGTCGCCACCCCCAAGCACTTCGCCGTGCACAGCGGCCCAGAGGTCGGCCGGTCGTCGTTCGACGTGCACCCCTCGGCCAAGGACCTATGGGAGACGTATCTGCCGGCGTTCGAGGAGTGCGTGCGGGAGGCCGGCGCCAGGAGCGTGATGGGCGCCTACAACCGCCTGTACGGCGAACCCTGCAACGCCAACCGCCGCCTGCTCACGGAGATCCTGCGGGAGACCTGGGGCTTCGACGGCTACGTCGTGTCCGACTGCTGGGCCATCGAGAACATCGTGAAGCACCACAAGACGGCTTCGACGCTCGCCGAGGCCGCCGCGCAATCCGTGAAGGCCGGGTGCGACCTGTCGTGCGGGTGCGCGTTCACCGCGCTGCGCGAGGCGGTGGAGCAGGGACTGATCACCGAGGAGGAGGTGGACCGCGCCCTGAGCCGCCTGCTGGAGGCCCGGTTCCGGCTCGGGATGTTCGACCCTGAGGAGCGGGTGCCGTTCGCCTCGATCCCTGAGAGCGTCGTGGAGTGCGAGGCCCACCGCGGGCTGGCGCGACGGGCCGCCGCCGAGGGGGTGGTGCTCCTCAAGAACGACGGGCCGATCCTCCCGCTTCCGAAGAAGCTCAGAAAGATCGTGGTCACCGGGCCGACCGCCGACCGCCTCGACGTGCTGTGGGGCAACTACCACGGCTACAGCTCGTCGTTCGTCTCGCTGCTCGAGGGCATCGTCGGCAAGGTCTCGGTGGGCACGAAGGTGAACCACGCCCCAGGCTGCCCGCTGTTCGGCCCGGCCTCCGACGATCCCCTGAAGACCGTGGCCTGGGAGATGGCCGACGCGGACGTGGTCATCGCCTGCATGGGCCTGTCGCCCGCGATGGAGGGCGAGGAGGGCGACGCGATGCTGGCGGCCACCAGCGGCGACCGGCTCCAGCTCGAGCTTCCCGAGTGCCAGCGGGCTTTCCTCAAGGCGCTGCCCTCGCAGGGCGTTCCGATCGTGCTGGTGCTGACCGGCGGGAGCCCGATCGCCGTCGCCGAGGAGCTGGAGGGCGTCCAAGCCGCCGTGCTCGTGGGATACCCCGGCTGCGAGGGCGGCAACGGCGTGGCGGACGTGCTGTTCGGCGACTTCAACCCGGCCGGCCGGCTGCCGTTCACCGTTCCGGCCTCCACGGACGACCTTCCGCCGTTCGAGGACTACTCGATGGAAGGCCGCACCTACCGCTACTTCCGCAAGAAGCCGCTGTTCCCGTTCGGATTCGGGCTGAGCTACTCCACGTTCCGCTACTCCAACCTGCGCGTCGAGCCCGACCGGATCGGCGCGGGCGGATCCGTGAAGGTGCTGGTCGACGTGACGAACGAGGGGCCGTACGACGGTGGGGAGGTCGTGCAGGCCTACGTCCGCGACGTGGAGGCCTCGGCGCGGGTGCCCGTGCATTCCCTGGCGGCGTTCCAGCGCGTGGAGCTCGCCAAGGGCGAGACGCGGACGGTGGAGCTGACCATCCCCGCCCGCCGCTTCGAGCTGGTCGACGAGGAAGGGCGCCGCAGGCTGGAGCCGGGCGAGTTCCACGTGTTCGTCGGGGGCGGCCAACCGTTCGACGAGGACGTCGCCGCGGGCAGGGTGCTCCGGGCCACCGTCACGGCCGAATAGGCACGACGATCCGCATCGGCTTGCCGAGGGCGTCCGTCCGGGGCTGGGCCGGAAGCGTCCGCGTGCGGCCTTGGACGAACAGCCTCGCCACGAGGCTCAGGACCATCGCGTCCAGCTCGTCGTCGGTGGTGGGTCGCTCGTGCGGCGCCAATCCGAGGACTCGGCGCCGGGCGGCCAGGCCCTCGGGCGTGTGCTTGCTCGGCAGCGGGGCGCCGGCGAGCGCCTGGAAGGCCAGCTCCGGGTGCGCCTCGAACACCCGTCCGTGCAGCTCGGGTCCGAGCATCCGGTCCAGCTCCAGAATCTGCGGAACGATGCGCCACACGGGCACGCCCGCCCCCTTGCCCGTGAGCCGGCGGTGGATCGCCTGGAACTCGGCCGGCGTCCGTGCGCCCAGGCACGTCCGGGGCGGGGCGAGGAACACGCGGCTGGCGAAGCGGCCGAGCAGCGCGCGCGCCAGCAGGTCGCATTCGCGGAAGCCCTGGTCCGGCAGGCCGATCGGCATGTCGACGGCCAGCACGGCCTCCTCGGGGAACGCCGCGAGAACCTCGTCGAACGTGGGGATGCGGCGCAGGCTCCAGCCGTCGGCCGCAAGCCAGGCGCACTGCCACCCGCTTCGGCACCCGTCCACGCCGACCCAGGGACCGGTCAGCGGCGGGCCGCCACCAGGATCTTCCGCCATTTCGGGTCGCCGAGGTAGTCGGTGGCGACCCCGCGGTGCGTGGTTGAGCTGTGCACGAAGTAGCCCATGCCGATGTACAGCCCGGTGTGTCCGATCTTGCCGCGCTTCGAATCCCAGAAGTAGAGACGGTCGCCCGGCTGGAGGTCCTCAAACCGCTGGATCGGCGTTCCGACCATGGCTTGCTCGGCGGCGGTTCGCGGCAGCTTCAGCCCGATGGCGCCGTAGAGCTTCTGCACGAAGCCGGAGCAGTCGACGCCCCGCTGCAGGTCGTTTCCTCCCCACTTGTACGGCGTGCCCACGAACCTCAGGCCCCACTGCGCCGCCAGCGAGCGCGCGCCGGTCGCCGACCCCGATCGGCTCGCCACCGTCCGCGTCGTGCCGGCGGTGACCTGGTAGGGCGG
>DPBN01000024.1 GCA_003516955.1 Armatimonadota bacterium
CCCGCCCGTTTCGGCCCCCCACACCCCGGATCGGGTTTAATCTCCCGCACGTGTCGGAGACCCCTGCCACGCCCAATGTCGCCCGCGCGGGCGGCATCATGATGCTCAGCCTGTTCCTCAGCCGGGTGCTCGGCATCGTCCGGGACACGGTCATGTCGGCGCAGTTCGGCATCAACGAGATGACGGGCGCCTACCGGCTGGCCTTCCAGATCCCCGACCTGCTGTTCTTCCTCATCGCGGGCGGGGCGCTCAGCTCGGCGTTCATCCCGGTGTTCAGCCAGTACCTCCACACGGACCGGGAGGAGGAGGCCTGGCACGTGTTCAGCGTGGTCGCCACGCTGATGTCGATCGTGGTGCTGGCGTTCATCGCCGTGGCGTGGGTCTACGCCCTGCCGCTGACGCACCTCGTGGCACCCAGCCCCAAGGTGGACCATTTGAGGCCGCTCATCGCGCAGATGAGCCGCATCGTCCTGCCCGCCCAGTTCGCGTTCTTCATCGGAGGGCTGATGGTCGGCACGCTGTACGCCCGCCAGAAGTTCGTCGTGCCCGGCCTCGGTCCGAACGTCTACAACCTCGGCATCATCTTCGGCGCGATCGTGCTCTCCCGGTTCTTCGATCCCGGCATCGTGGGGATGTCGGTGGGGGCTCTGGCGGGCGCGGTGCTGGGAAGCTTCGTGCTGCCGATGGTGGCCATGCGGCGCATCGGCGCGCGGTACCGGCCTTCGCTCGACCTGCGGCATCCCGGCGTGCGGAAGGTGTTCGCGCTGATGGCGCCGGTGGTGCTGGGCCTTTCGCTGCCCGGCGTGTACGGGATGATCATGCAGGCCCTGGGCACCGCCTACGGGGCGGGAACCAACGCCGCGCTGGACCTCTCCAACAAGCTGATGCAGGCCCCTCTCGGCGTGTTCGGGCAGTCTCTGGCACTGGCGGTGTTCCCCACGCTGTCCCAGTACTACGCTCAGGACCGCATGGACTCCTACAGGGCGCAGCTGGCCTCGACGCTCCGAACGATCGTATACATGACCTTGCCGATCGCGGCGTTCATGGTCGTTCTGGCTCCGGAGATCGTCCACCTGTTCTTCGCGTATGGAAAGGGGGCGGGCAGCGAGAATCTGCGCACGGTGGCCGATCTTCTCCGGATGTTCGCCATCGGCATCACCGCCTGGTGTCTCCATCCGGTCCTCATGCGCGGGTTCTTCGCCATCCACAACTCGCTCACGCCGATCCTGCTGGGCACGGCGACCACTGCCCTGTTCGTGGTCTTGGCGCTCGCTCTGTCGGCGACGCCGCTGAGGCACCTGGGTCTGCCTCTGGCCAGCTCGGTCGCCGCGCTGGCGCTGGTTGTGGCGCTCGCCTGGGCCCTGGCGCCACGGATCGGTGGCCTGGACCATCGCTCCGTGCTCGGGACGACGGCGGGTTCGATCGCGGGGTCGGCTGCGATGGCGGCGGCGCTGGCGCTGCTGCAGGCGTTTCTGCCGGAGGGGATCGGGCTGGGCCGCAACCTGTGGGCGGCGGCGAAGCTGGGGCTGGGCGCGGCTGCGGGCTTCTGGATCTACTACGCGGCCACCAGGGCTCTGGGCATGCGCGAGTCGGAGACGCTGGCGCGGTACCTGCGGCGCCTCGAGCGGCGCAAGCCGAAGGGAAATTGCGAGGATTAGGTTGAACGAAGAACTGGGACAGTTGCCGGGATCGGCCGACGATAGCGGAGGGAACAACCCGCTTGGAACCGCCTGCATGGGGTGGGGTGGCTCCCGTAGGTGCGCAGGTTCCGGGCCGCGCCAAGGAAGGGGTGTTCGATGAGGATCTTGTTCGTCAGCGTCGAGGTGTCGCCGTTCGCGAAGGTCGGAGGCTTGGCCGACGTCGCGGGATCGCTGCCCAAGGCGCTGCAGGCTCTGGGCCACGACGTGCGCATCGCGATGCCCGCCTACCGCATGGTTGTGGACGACCCGAGGTGGCGGAACCGGTGCATCCTGAGGCCCCACAATGTGCGGATCGGTCCGGCTTGGGTCCAGACCTCCTGGGTCCGCGAGACCATGCTCGAGAAGGTGCCGGTCTGGCTGTTCGGAACCGACCGCTGGTTCGACGAGGTCGACCGGAGCGAGCGGATCTACCTTCCCGGCGAGGATCAGTACCTGTTCCTCGCGAGGGCGATCCTGGACGCCTGCAAGCGGCTGGGATGGATCCCCGACGTGATCCACTGCAACGACTGGCACACGGGCTTCGTGCCGGTGCTGCTGCGGGAGAGCGGCGACATCGTCTTCCACCGCACGGCCTCGGTGTTCACCATCCACAACCTGGCCTACCAGGGCGAGTTCGGGGTGGAGGTTCTGGACCGGGTGGGCCTGCCGAGGAGCCTCTTCGACATGCACCGCCTGGAGACGTACGGCTGCGTGAACTTCCTCAAGTCGGCCTGCGTGTACTCGGAGCAGGTGAACACGGTCAGCCCGACCTACGCCCGGGAGATCCAGACGCCCGAGTACGGCTGCAGGCTCGAGGGCCTCATGGCCTACCTCGCGTCGCAGGGCCGGCTGTCCGGCATCCTGAACGGCATCGATACCGAGGTGTTCGACCCGCGCACGGACCCCGCCCTTCCCGCGCACTTCGGCCCGCACGATCTGGACGGCAAGCAAGTGTGCAAGGATGCCGTGCTTCGCGAGGTTGGTTTGGAGCCGATCGAGGGCGCGCCGCTCATGGGCGTCGTCAGCCGCCTGAGCAGCCAGAAGGGCATGGACCTGATGATCGAGGCCGCCGAAGCGATGTTCGCCCTGCCGGCGCAGCTGATCGTGCAGGGCCTCGGCGACCCGTGGCTGGCCCAGCGCTACCGCGAGATGCAGAAGGCCTTCCCGCGGCACTTCCGCTACGTCGAGAAGTTCGACGCCGAGCTGGCGCAGCGCGTCTACGCGGGTTCGGACCTTTTCCTGATGCCCAGCTCGTTCGAGCCGTGCGGCCTCGGCCAGATGATCGCACTGCGGTACGGCACGATCCCGATCGTGCGCCGAACCGGCGGCCTGGCCGACACCGTTTTCGAGGGCCAGAACGGCTTCGTGTTCGAGCGGCGCGACCTGGACGAGTTCCTCTCCGCGGTACGGCGCGCGCACTCCGCCTATCAGATCAAGGAGGTCTGGCTGAAGATGGTGGATCGCGCCATGCACGGCGACTACAGCTGGGACAAGAGCGCGCGGGAGTACGAGTCGCTGTACCAGCGGGCCGCCAAGCGCCGGTGGGACGACCTCCGCCAGAGCCTGGAGGCCGCCGGCTGCTGATCCGCCGGCCGGCGGTCAGTAGGGCAGCTTGGCGACGGCCTTGGCGATCAGCGCCAGCGAGATCGAGACCATCGCCACCAGGCCGGTGCCGCAGCTGAACCCGGCGAGCAGCACCGGGGTGAATCGCCTCCAGTTCTCCGCGCCGTAGCGGCGGGCGAAGTACCGCCGACCGAGGATCGCGCCCAGCAGCGTCGGGATGGTGTTCGCGGGGAACAGGCCGAGGCCGCCCGCGAAGCCGTAGAACAGCAGCAGCGGCCACTTCATCAGGTTGAACAGCGCGAACACGGCCAGCCCGCCCGCCGTCCCGTAGGCGATGTAATCCGGTCGGATCGCCTTGGCGAACCAACTGACCTCCTCGCCGGGCGGCCGCGGAACGTTGATCTGCTGGATGACGGCCTGCATCGTGGAGGCCATCGGCCAGAACTTCTGCGCGTAGGGGAACTGCGGCGACGGCAACGGGTTGCTGTTCCAGAAGAAGCTCCAGAACAGGAACGAGCAGATCATGATGGTGGGGAACATCAGCGCCTCCGCCTTCAGGATGCTCGTGAACTTGGTGCCCGTGAGCTCCACCTCGCGGAAGCGCTGGGCCGCCCAGCCGTGGTCGGCCAGCGGAATCGGGGCGTACCAGATGTCGACCCTCTGGTAGCCGGAGGCCACCACGCTGGCCTCCTTGAGGTACGGGAACGAAACCCCGCTGCCGGTCAGGCCGATCATGCGGGCCGACACGTAGCTGTTCAATGGGCTCCAGACCAAGCCGAAGAACGCAAGGATCCACACCGGGAACCCCGGCACGAGGATCCGGCACAGCACGATGAGCGTCATGGTGGCGAAGAGCCACACCAGCACGGCGGCCAGGATCGGCACGTCGCCGCGCCCTGGCGGTGGCGCGAGGCTGATCCTTCGCTCGGCCTTCTCGCGCTTGGATTGTCGCAAGGCCCGCACCACCAGGTAGATGCCGATGAACCCCACGGCGATGTTGATGCCGATTCCGATGGACAGCCAGAAGTCCATGTCCACGGTCAGCTTGGTGGTGATCGCCGAGGCGCCGGGGCGATAGCTCGGCAAGAGTCCCAAGTGGAAGAGGATCGGGTTCATCACGATCATGCCGAGCACGCTGGCGATCGCCGCGCCGAGCACGATCTCGAACGGGATCACGAAGCCGACCAGCACGTTGCCGAGGCTGAAGCTCAGGCCCACGATCGCCCCGGGCAGCACGTTCTCGATGTTGGTCGTGTAGTCGGCGAACGGGATGGGGAGCACGGTGGTGGCCGTGCCGAACAGGATTCCGGTGATCACCGGAAGGCCGACGTACACCGCTCCGAACAGCAGTCCGATCACGGTGCCGGTGGAGAAGATGCTCCACCTCCAGCTCTCGGTTCCGGCCTCGGCCAGGGCGGTCGCGCCGGAGGCCGCCACCGGCGCCATCGGGAACGGCAGGCGCTCCACGTCGCTGGTGATGCGGAACAGCGCGTAGCCCATGCTCATCCAGCTGAGGCGGCCGCACAGGTCGGTGATCAGCAGCAGCGCGATCGGCTTCCACCAGTCCACGTGCCACAGCTCGCGCTGGAGCAGGGCCTGGCTGTCCGGCGACGGGATCGCCCAGCGCGGAATCTGGTCGGCGATCGGCGCGGCGGGCGGGGATTGGATGAAGTAGGCGTTCCAGATCAGCCCCGCAAACGGTCCTCCGGCGAGCCCCAGGCCCGCGTTGAGCGCCGAGGTGAGCGCGGTGGCGACGTAGAACAGGATGTAGATCTCCTGCTTCTTGAGGGGTTGGAAGCTGCGCCGCGCGACCTCGGCGAACAGCACGATGGTGACCCACTCGGCGGCGCCCCCCACACCCTGGCCCGCCACCAAGCCGAGGTAGATGCCTCCAGGCAGCATGAACAGGGCGATGAAGATCGCCCCGATGACGGTCTTGATGGTGAAGCCCTCTTCGAAGCGCCGCTCCTCCTGCGGTTCCGGATCGGCGACGGGCTTCAGGGTGTCGCTGGCGGCCATGCGCGGAACCTATTCTGCGCCGAGGCCGGGGTTTCCTGCCTGATCTTGGCGGGAGGAGAGACGCGCGAGCCCCGCGCCGGCCGGCGCGGGGC
>DPBN01000138.1:0-2512 GCA_003516955.1 Armatimonadota bacterium
CGCTTCGTCGTCAAGGCCAACGGTCTGACGGAGCTGCGGCAGGGGTTCGTGGAACCCTCAGCAGACGGAACCTGCCGCATCGAGGGGTCAATGGATTCTCCGGGCTGGCTCCTGCTGGAGGTTGAGGCCGGGTCCGCCGACCAGCCGGCGAAGGCCCTCGGGGGACTGGCGTTCTCCCCCGAACGCATCCGGCCCAGCCTGCCGCGCCCCCAGGACTTCGACGCGTTCTGGAGATCGAAGCTGTCCGAGCTCTCCAAGGTGCCTGCCAACGCGAAGCTGGAGCGCGCCGATTCCGGCGTGGAAGGCGTGAGCTACTTCAAGGTCCAGATGGACAACATCCGCGGGTCGAAGATCTACGGGCAGCTCGCCAAGCCCGATCGGCCCGGACGCTTTCCGGCCATGCTGATCGTGCAATGGGCCGGCGTCTATCCTCTGCACAAGGACTGGATTCTGGGAAGGGCCAAGGCAGGGTTCCTGGTGCTGAACATCATGGCCCATGACCTCCCGTTCGACCGCCCCCAGAGCTTCTACGACGAGCAGGCCCAGGGCCCTCTGAACAACTACCCCGCGATCGGGAACGACGATCGGGAGACCAGCTACTTCCTCAGGATGTACCTGTCGTGCTACCGCGCTGCGGAGTACCTGACGTCGCGCTCCGACTGGGACGGGAAGACTCTGGTGGTCACGGGCGGGAGCCAAGGCGGCATGCAGACGATCGTCACCGCAGCGCTCCATCCGAAGGTGACCGCCGGCATCGCCGACGTGCCCGCCGGCTGCGATCTGAACGGGCCGGTGGCCGGCCGCGCTCCCGGATGGCCGATGTGGTACTGGCAGACGCAGGGAAAGGATCCGGACCGGGTGCGCCGTGCGGCGGGGTACTACGACGTGGTCAACTTCGCCCCGAGGGTCCGCTGCCCGATCCTCGTCGGTCTGGGCCTGATCGACACGACCTGCCCGCCGCCTGGCGTGTTCGCCATGGTGAACTCCCTGGCGGGCCCCAAGGAGGTTGTGGCGATGCCTACGGCCGGCCATGGCGGAGATCACTCTGCGTTCCACCGCCGGTCGGAGGAGTGGCTCGCGGCGATCCTGCGCGGCGGCCGTCCGCCGGTGAGGGAGTGGGGAAGGGAGGCGAGCCGTGGTCTTTGACGGTCGCTACCCGCACGCGGATCGGCTGGACCTGGTGGAAACGCTGCACGGCGTTCCGGTGCCCGATCCCTACCGCTGGCTTGAGGACTCCGAGTCCGATGCCACGCGACGCTGGATCGCCGAGCAGAACGAACTGACGCAGTCGTTCCTCTCACGGATCCCCGAGCGCGAGGAGTTCCGCAAGCGCCTTTGGGAGCTCGTCGACTTCGAGCGCTGCGGCATTCCCGTTCGCCGAGGCGGAAGGCTCTTCTTCACGCTCGCCGACGGCAAGACGAACCAGCCCTTGCATTACGTTCAGGACGACGGCGGGGAGCCGCGCCTGTTGCTGGACCCGAACGAGCTTTCCGGCGATGGCAAGGCGGCCGTCTATGGGTGGTCGCCGTCCGACGACGGGCGGCTGTTCGCGTATTCGGTGTCGATCGGCGGCTCGGATTGGGTCGAGTGGCGCGTGCGGGACGTCGAAACCGGCGAGGACCTGCCCGACCGCATCCGATGGAGCAAGTTCTCGGGTGCCTCATGGTTGCCGGACGGCTCAGGCTTCTACTACTCGGGTTACGACGAGCCGGACCCTGGCCAGGAGCTCTCCGCGAAGAACGAGCGACAGCGGCTGTTCTTCCATCGTTTGGGGACGGAGCAGTCCGAGGATCGGGTCGTGTACGAGCGCCCGGACGAACCCCTCTGGGGATTCGCGGGAGAGGTCACCGAGGACGGGCGGTACCTTGTGGTTACCGTCTGGAACGGTACGGACCGGCGGAACCGGGTTCACCTGTTCGACCTGGCCAAGCCGGACAGCGGGCCGATGCCGCTGTTCGACCTTCAGGACGCCCATTACGCCTTCCTCGGCAGCGATGGCGACAGGCTCTGGTTCCTCACCGACCGGGACGCGCCGCTCGGTCGCGTCGTGGCGGCACGGGCCGGCACGCCGGAGGAGGCGACCGAAGTGGTTCCCGAGGCGGGCTGCAAGCTCCAAGCGGCGTCCCTCGTCGGGGGGCGCATCGTGGCCGTGTATCTGGAGGACGCGCAGAGCCGAGTCCGCGTGTTCGAGGAGACGGGCGAGCCGGTGGGAGAGGTTGGTCTGCCGGGGATCGGCACGGCCGTCGGCTTCGGCGGAAGGAGGGTGGACCGGGAAACCTTCTTCGCGTTCACCTCGTTCACGAGGCCGACGACCATCTACCGCCTGCAGCTGGACGACCTCTCGGTGGAGGTGTTCCGTCAGCCCACGGTCCCGTTCGATCCGGACGCCTATGAGGTCCGGCAGGTCTTCTATCGCAGCAAGGACGGCACGCGGGTGCCGATGTTCCTGGTCCATCGGCGTGGCCTGCGGATGGACGGCGAGCGGCCCACGCTGCTGGGCGGCTACGGCGGG
>DPBN01000138.1:2645-3885 GCA_003516955.1 Armatimonadota bacterium
TTGTGCCGTCGTTCCAGCCGATGGACCTGCTGTGGCTCGAGCGGGATGGGGTGATCGCCGTGGCGAACCTGCGTGGCGGAGGCGAGTACGGCAACGCTTGGCACGACGCGGGCAGGCTGGCGACAAGCAGAACGTGTTCGACGACTTCATCGCGGCCGCCGAGCACCTCATCGCCTCCGGCGTGACGAACAGCCGCAGGCTGGCCATCCGTGGCGGCAGCAATGGTGGGCTGCTGGTCGGGGCGTGCCTGACCCAGAGGCCGGACCTGTTCGGCGCCTGCGTGCCGTACGTGGGGGTCCTGGACATGCTCCGCTTCCACCGCTTCACGATCGGTTGGGCATGGGTGTCGGATTACGGCTCTCCCGAGGACCCTGAGGCGTTCCGGTGGCTGCTGGCCTACTCGCCGTACCACAACGTCCGACCGGGCACGGCCTATCCCGCCACGCTGGTGGTGACCGGCGACCACGACGACCGGGTCGTGCCGCTGCACAGCTACAAGTTCGCGGCGGCGCTGCAGCACGCGCAGGGCGGAACGGCGCCGATCCTGATCCGGATCGAGACGCGCGCGGGCCACGGCGCGGGCAAGCCGCTCTGGCTGCAGGTGGAGGAGTCCGCCGACGTGTTCGCATTCCTGGCGGAAGCGCTGCGCGAGCGCGCCGATCCGCGGGAATTCGGACTCCCTCATTGTGCAGAATGGGGCCATCCAACCGGAGGTAACCGATGAACCTGAGAAAGATCAAACTCGGATTTGTCCCCGCGAACCGGGGCTTCTTCAGCTCCGCCCTGGCCGCCAAGATGCGAGGCCAGGCGATCGACGCGATGAGCGCCCTCGGCATCGAGGTGGTCGTGCCCTCGCCCGAGCAGACGAAGGTCGGCTGCGTGATGAGCATCGCGGAGGCCGAGGTCGCCGCGCGGCTCTTCCGGGAGGCCGACGTGGACGGCATCGTGATCGGAGCTGTGAACTTCGGCGACGAGCAGTCCGCGGCTTGGGCGGTGAAGAAGGCCGGGCTCAACGTCCCGGTGCTCATCTTCGGATGCCAGGAGGAGGAGACCCTCACGATGCAGACCCCTCGGCGGGATGCCTTCTGCGGGCTGCTCTCCATCGGCGAGGCGCTCCGGCAAATCGGCGTGCCGTACACGGTCGCCACCAGGCCCATCGCCTTTCCGACGGACGAGGCCTTCAAGAAGGACATCGACTGGTTCGCGCGCGTCTGCCGGGTCGTGAAGGGAGTGCGCAACG
>DPBN01000027.1 GCA_003516955.1 Armatimonadota bacterium
GAAGGGGTCGGCGGGGAGGAGCTCTACGGCTGGTTCGCCTACCCCGCGGGCGCCCGCCGCGCGCCGGCGTTCCTCTGGCTGCCGCCCTACGGCCGCTCTTCCGTTCCACCCAACGAGTACGGCGTTCGGGAGGGTTTTGCCAGCCTCAGCTTCAACCACTTCGGGTTGCCCCCTTTCCACGAGGAGCGGTACAAGCCCTCGCAGGGCTACTTCGCCGAGGGGATCGACAGCCCGGAGACCTGGGTGTTCCGGCGGATGACGCAGAACGCGTACATCGCGGCAAGGGTCCTCCAGGCCTTGGTCGAGGTGGACGAGAATCGGATCGCGGCGGCCGGCATGAGCCAAGGGGGCGGGATGGCGGTATGGCTCGGCGCGATCTGCCCGATCGTGAGGGCCGTCTGCGCCGACATGCCGTTCCTCTGCCGAACGAGGGAGCTCGCCGCCCGCGACCTCCTGAGGTATCCGATCAAGGAGCTTCAGGACTACGCCGATTCGGTGCCGCTGGGCTATGAGAGGGTCTCCCACACGCTCAGCTACTTCGACACCACCCATCTGGCGCCGCTCTGCCGCGTTCCCACGCAGGTGAGCCTGGGCGAGAGGGATCCCGCGTCGCGGCCCGAACGGGTGGAGGCGCTGTACGAGGCCCTGCCCGGTCCGAAGAGGCTGATCCGGTATCCCGTTGGGCACGAGTGGACGCCCGAGATGGTTCCCAACAACCTCGACTGGATGCGGGTTCACCTTGGCTGAAGCGCCGAAGATCCTGGAGGTCGCTACCAGCCTCCGCGAGTGGGGAAGCATCGAGCGGTACGTAGTTTGGCTCGCCGAGGGGTTGCGAGGCCGCGGCTGGGAGACGTTGCTGCTCGCTGCTTCGGGCACGCCGGTGGCCGTTCGGGCCAAGGTCCCCGTGGCGGAGAGACGGCTGAGGGGTCGGAACGACTGGTTCGCCTTTCCGGCTCTTCGCAGCCTGTTCCGCGCCACCCGGCCGGAGATCGTGCACCTCCACTTCAGCCCGGATTACCTGGTGCCGGCGCTGGCGGCCCGAGCCGAAGGCTGTCGGGTGGTGGCCACGAGGCACCTGGCGTTGCCCTACGCCCGGCGCAAGGTGCTCGCCCTGAGCCGAAGGATCGACCGATGGATCGGCGTGTCCGAGGCCGTGAGGAGGGTGCTGGTCGAGAGCGGCTTTCCGGCGGACAGGGTCCATGCGGTGCTCTCCGGCGTGCCTGCTCTGGTACCGACCTTGCCCCGGACCGAGGCTAGGCGTCGCTTGGGGCTGGGGGAATCGGAGTGCGCCGTGGGCTTCTTCGGACGCCTGGTGGAGGAGAAGGGCCTTGGCCACGCCATCCGCGCCGCGCACCCCGGAGTCCCTTGGACCTTGCACGTGTTCGGAGACGGACCGCTGCGCAGGCGGCTCGAGGCGGAGGCGCAGGGCCGCCGCGTGGTGTTTCACGGCCGCACGGAGGCCGTCGCCGACGCCCTGCAGGCCATGGACGTCGTCGCGATTCCCAGCGTGTGGGAGGAGGCTTTCCCCTTCTCGGCGTTGGAGGCGATGTCGCTCGGCAAGCCGATCGTCGCTTCCCGAGTCGGCGGAATTCCGGAAGCGGTCGAGGACGGCCGAACTGGCCTGCTCGTCCCCAAGGCCGATGCGGAGGGGCTCCGAGAGGCGCTCAACGCTATTGGGCGCGATGCCGAGCGAAGGCGGGAAATGGGAGCGTGTGGGCTGGAGAAGTACAGGGAGAGGTTCACCCTCGACGCGATGATCGAACGGTACGACGCTCTGTTCTCAAGCTGGGTCGAGCGGGACTAGCCGCGCGCCGCCTCCCAGACCCGCAGCACCCGCTCCAGCAGGCCGCGGAGGTGACCCATCGGCCACTGCGTCGCCGCATCCGACAGCGCCTTCTCGGGGTTGGGGTGGACCTCGAGGAAGAGGGCGTCGATCCCGACCGCGGCCGCAGCTCGGCAGAGGGCGGGCACCGCCTCGCGAACGCCCCCGCTGGCCGTTCCGGCGCCGCCGGGTCGCTGCGTGGAGTGGGTGCCGTCGAAGCAGACGGGAACGCCCTGGCTCCGCATGACCTCGAGGCCATACATGTCCACGATCAGCGTGTTGTAGCCGAACGTGGTGCCCCTCTCCGTGAGGAGAATGCCGCTCGCGCCAGCCTTTCGCAGCTTCTCGACGATGTTGCGGGTGTCCCAAGGAGCGAGGAACTGGCCCTTCTTCACGTTGACCGGTCGACCCGTTGCCGCCGCGGCTTCCAGCAAGTCCGTCTGGCGGCACAGGAAAGCCGGGATCTGGACAAGGTCCACGGCCTCTGCGACCTCCCGACACTGCTCGGGAAGGTGAACGTCGGTGGTGGTCGGCGCCCCCGCCAGCCTCCCCGCTTCCGCGATCCAGGCCAGCGCCTCCATGCCAAAACCCCTGGCGGAGGCGGCGCTGGTGCGGTTCGCCTTGTCAAAGCTGGCCTTGAAGATGTAGCCGATGCCCAGGTCCCGGCAGATCTCCGCCACGGCGCCGGCCACGTCCTGACACAGCTGGCGCGACTCGGCGAGGCAGGGGCCGGCGATCAGCGTC
>DPBN01000150.1 GCA_003516955.1 Armatimonadota bacterium
CGTCCCCGTTGGGCGAGACGTAGAGGATCGTCGGGGCTACGCCGATGCAGAGAACCCAAGGCAGCATGGCCCAGTTTGCCCCAAGAAACCCACGCCAACGATTGCATTGTGAGAGTGGAATGCGGATAGGATTATCGTTAGCCATGATCTCGTGTCTCCTGCTCACCCTGCTCGCCGCGCCGCAGGCTCAGCCGTTTGACCTGGCGGACGTGCGGCTGACGGACGGCCCGTTCCTGGAGGCGCAGCGCGTGCACGCCGCCTACCTCAAGCGCCTCGAACCGGACCGTCTCCTCGCCCGGTTCCGGGAGACGGCGGGGCTGAAGCCCAAGGCCCCTGGCTACGGCGGCTGGGAGGCGATGGGAGTGTCGGGCCACAGCCTCGGCCACTACCTGTCGGCCATCTCCGCGATGGGGAGAGCGACGGGAGACCCCGAGTTCCGCCGGCGAGTCGGCTACCTCGTAGACGAGCTCAAGCTGTGCCAGGACGCCCGCGGCACCGGCTACGTGGCGGCCATTCCCGACGAGAAGCGGCTGTGGAGCGAGATTCGGCGCGGCGAGATCAGGAGCCAAGGGTTCGACCTCAACGGGGTCTGGGTGCCTTGGTACACCCTGCACAAGCTGTTCGCGGGCCTCCTGGACGCCCATCGGCTGATGGGCAACCGGAAGGCGCTGGAGATCGCCCGCAGGCTCGGAGACTGGGCGATCGACGTGACGAAGAACCTGAACGATGAGCAGTGGCAGCGCATGCTCGCCTGCGAGCACGGCGGGATGAACGAGGTCTTGGCGGAGCTGTCGGCGCGAACGAAGGACCCACGGTATCTCGCCCTCGCCCGCAAGTTCCACCACCGGGCGGTTCTCGATCCGCTGGCCGAAGGCAGGGACATCCTTCCCGGCAAGCACGCCAACACCCAGTTTCCGAAGCTGATCGGGCTGGCGACGATCCACGACCTGACCGGCGATCCGTCCGCGGAGCGGGCGGTTCGCTTCTTCTGGGAGACGGTGGTGCGGCATCACACCTACGCGATCGGCGGCAACAGCGACCACGAGTACTTCGGGCCGCCCGATCGGCTGGCGGATCGGTTGTCGACCAACACCTGCGAGACCTGCAACACGTACAACATGCTCAAGCTGACCCAGAGGGTGTTCGACTGGTCGCCGAGCGGGGAGGCGGCCGACTACGCGGAGCGCGCCCTCTGGAACCATATCCTCGCCTCAACGAACCGCGAGGACGGGGGAGTGACGTACTACGTGACGCTCCAGCCAGGAACGGCCCGAACCTACAACCGCCCCTTCGACGACTTCACGTGCTGCGTGGGAACGGGCATGGAGAACCACGCCCGCTACGGGCTGTACCTCTACGCCCACGAGGGGGCGCGTCGGCTGTACGTCAACCACTTCGTGCCCTCCACGCTGCGGTTCCGCGAGGCCGGGCTGGAGTTCCGGCTGGATTCGGGCCTGCCCGCGAACGGCAAGGTTCGGCTGACCGTCACGAAGGGCGGGCCGCGCAGCCTCGAGGTGCTCGTTCGGCATCCCTCCTGGGTCCAGGGGGATGTGGCCTACCGGATCGATGGCCGGCGGATCGCGAGCTCCAGGAGGGCCGGATTCGATGTTTTGAGGCGGACCTGGAGGGCCAACGACTCCGTGGAGTTCGAGCTGCCGCTCGAGCCGCGCGTGGAGCCCACACCGGACAACCCGAGCCGCTTCGCGCTGCTGTACGGCCCGTTGGTGCTCGCCGCGGACCTCGGTCGCGGAGGCGAGGTGGAGCGGCTGCCGGTGCTGGTGACGGGAGGCCGGCCGGTCCGGGACTGGCTGCGGCGCATGCCTGGCGAGCGCTTGGCGTTCCGCACGGTTGGCGTCGGTCGGCCGGAGGATCTGACGCTTCGGCCGTTCTACGAGCTGGTCCACGAGCGGGCGATCGTCTACTTCGACGCCTTCACCGAGCGCCAGTGGGCCGAGAGGGAGGAGGAGTATCGGGCCGAGGAGAGGCGCCGCGCCGAGCTGGCCGCAAAGACTGTCGACGAGCTGCGGATCGGCGAGATGCAGCCAGAGCGGGACCATGGTCTCACCGGCGAGAACACGTCCGCGGGGGAGGCGATGGGGCGGAAGTGGCGCCACGCCACCGACGGCGGCTGGTTCGAGTTCACGCTGAAGGTGGATCCCGGCGTTCCGAACGAGCTGGTGGTGACTTACTGGGGCGCGGACTCCGGCGGGCGCGAGTTCGACATCCTCGTCGACGGCCGCAAGATCGCCACGGAGCGGCTGGATGGTCGTTACGGGCGCCGGTTCGTGGACGTGGTCTATCCGTTGCCGGAAGAGCTGGTGAAGGGGAAGACTTCGGTGCGCGTTCGGTTCGCGGCGCTGCCGGGTCGCTGGGCCGGGGGTGTGTTCGGCGTCCGGGTCGTGCGGTCCCGATGATGGAACCTTGGGCTGCCTCCTGCGGTTCCTCCATGCAGGAGCCGACAACTTGCTTGGGACAGCCCGCGGCGTGAGGCTGCCGTTACGGTATCTTTGGGCCTGAAAGGGCCCGATTTCGGGTTTTCGGCACGCCTCTTGCCAGAAGAGTCCTAGGGCGGCACCACCAAGAGCCACGACGAATCCATGAAGCACGAACTCCAGGAGCACTACTCGGGCGACCTCTCCTTCCGGGACTTGGTCGGCATCTTCAAGCGACAGTGGCCGCTCACCCTCGTCACGGTGGTCCTGTTCGTGGTTCTGGCCGGCGTCTACACGGCGATCACCCCGTCCAAGTACCGCAGCACGGCCAGGGTTCTCATCGAGAACAACCCCGCGCGCTCCGGCGGACAGGGAGACCCCCTGAGCATCATCTCGTACCAAGAGGCGATCTTCGACGTCCCGACGCAGATTCAGATCATGCAGAGCCCGCAGATCCTGAACGACGCGGCGGTGCAGGCGCAGCTGATCGCCCCCCAGACGCAGGGTCAGCTGGAGTCGGCTCCTTCGGTCGATGTGAAGTCGATCGGCGACACGGGCGTGCTGGAGATCAACGTCGACTCGCAGAACCCAGAGCACACGAAGAAGCTGGCCGACGCGTTGCCCATCGTTTTCGGCCGCTACATCCAGAGCCGCCAGAGGGATGCTCTCGGTCGCGCGATCTCGTACCTGAACAAGCGGCTGGAGGACGAGACGAAGGAGCTCGCCAAGGCTCAGACGGAGCTGGTGAACTTCCGCAAGCGCTACAACGTGGTGGACTCCAACACGGAGATGGGCATCCGCGTGAGCTTCGACAGTGCGGCCCAGCAGCAGGTGGCGCAGGCGGAGACCGCCGTCCAGGCCGCTTTGGCCCGGTTGCAGGAGCTCGAGGTGCAGAGGGCTGCCCTGCCGCAGATGATCGAGCAGCCGTCCACCGTGCAGAGCACGGCCGAGCTGGAGCAGGAGAAGGGCAACCTGGACCGGCTGCTTGCCTCTCGGCGCCAGCTGCTGCTCACCTACAACGAGAACAGCTTAGCCATCCGCAAGATCGACGAGCAGATCGCCTCGCAGAAGCAGTACATTGAGAACCTCCAGAAGCGGCTGCTCGTCAAGCCCTCGATCAAGAACCCGCAGCTGGACGCGCTGGATGCCCAGATCGTGGCGGCGAAGGCGGAGCTGAAGTCTGCCCGCGCTCAGCTTGCGGCGGCCCAGAGTCAGGCGGCCCAGCGGAGCAGCAGCCTGATGTCCATGCAGAGTCTGGCCAAGCAGCAGGCCGCTCTGGAGTCCAAGGTCGCGGAGCGGGAGCAGACGATCCGTCGGCTGTCGGCCACGGTGGACGACCTGGTGCTGCGCGACAACGCGCTGAAGACCCCCGTGAGCGTGGTGATGGCCGCTTCGGACCCGGTCAAGATCGCGCCGAAGCTGGAGATGAACCTGGCGGTTGGCGCGCTCTTCGGCTTGGTGTTCGGCCTGATGCTCGCGATGGCTCGGGACACGCTGCAGGATCGCGTCGCCTCGGACCGGGACGCCAAGCACGTTTCCGGCCTGGACATCCTCGCTCGGCTGCCCGTGGTCAAGCGGGCCAGCCCGCTCGTGGCGCGCAGCGGGGATCCGCTCGCCCTGGACCGCTACCGGCTGCTGCGCAGCAACATGGCCCTGGCGCACGAGTACCAAAAGAACGGCACGGGGCTGGTGCGGGCCGAGGATGGCATCGACGTGTTCGACGGCGAGTTCCACCCGACGGCGGTGATGCCGTACAACGATCCGAGCCTCAAGGCTGTGATGGTCACCAGCACGTTCGCTGGCGAGGGCAAGTCGGTGGTGGCCGCAAACCTGGCCACGGCGATGGCTCTGGATGGTCGCTCGGTCATCCTGGTCGACGCCAACCTGCGGATGCCGACCGTGCACCGGGCGTTCGGCGTGGAGCAGGTGCCCGGCCTCTCCGAGGTGCTGAACGGCGAGAAGGAGCTCGAGGAGGTCGTCAAGGACTCGCCGATCCAGAACCTGCGCGTGGTGCCGGCGGGAACCCTGCCGAGCAACCCCTCGGGGCTCATCGCGTCGGACCGCATGGTGGAGACCCACGAGAAGCTGAAGGAGATGGCCGACGTGGTGATCTACGACACGGTCAGCAGCTTCGCCCTCGCGGACTCGCAGGCCCTGGCGGCCATCGTGGGAACGGTCCTGTTCGTCACGAAGGTCGGCGGGCCGAAGAAGGACGACATGCGCGAGGCCATCTCGACGCTGAAGATGACGAAGGCGCGGATTCTGGGCATCGTCGTGAACAGGGATCCCTCCGCCCGCGTGGTTCTCAGCTGACGCGTCCTAAGGCCTTCGCCACAGGATGTAGACCGGGTCCTCGCCGACCCGGTCTGGCATTTTGGTCAGCGTGGGCGGTGCGCCCGCGGCGAGGGGCATCGTCTGGACCGACTCGATCTTGCCAGGCGGAGCGGAGAGCTTGGACCGGCTGGTCCTGCCCGATCCGGTGGGGGACCACGCCACCCAAGCGACCCGGCGCGGCTCCTGCGCGTTCTCGAACTCGAACACGTACAGATCGTCGCGCCGCTCGGCGACCTTGCGCACGAACCGGAACTCTCCGAGCGTGGCCATCAGGTGCGCGAAAGCGTGGAAAGCGGGCTTGGGCGCGTAGTGCCGCGTGAGGCCGGACGAGCCGTGCAGCTGCGGCGTGTCGTCGTCGTTGAACCAGTAGAGGTACGCCCGCTGGACGTCCATGGACGCGAACAGCAGGAAGCTACGAACGATGAAGCGGGCTTGTTCCTCGTCGGAGACGTCGACCCACTTGGCGAAGTCGCCGTCCGGCTTGGGGGTGGCGGTCGACGCGTCGTAGCCGAACTCCGTGACCCAAAGGGGGCGGCCGGGCAGGTTGCGGTCGCGCCACTCGATCGCGGTTTGGACGTCCTTCAGGTAGTGGAGTCGCTCATCCTCGGGGTGGCTTCGCCGCCAAGTCGGATACTCCTCGAGCATCGGGTAGGTATGAACCGTCACGACGTCCACCAGGTCTTTGGCGTCCTCGAACAGGCGGAGGGTCTTGGCATAGCGGTGGCTGCTGCCGGTTGTGGCTGCGCAGGTTGCGATCTTCAGGCGTGGGTCGGCCTTGCGGATCCCTTGCGCCATGGACCGGAAGATCCGGCCGTAGAGCGCGTCGTCGAACACCCCGGGCTCGTTGCCGATCTCCACCGACGAGAGATAGGGGTACGGGCTGGACGGGCCGAACCACCTCGCCAGACAGAAGCCGTAGGCGAAGGCGTCCCGTTCCGGGTCTTTCCACTTCTGCGGTGCGAGCTCTTCGAACATCAACGTGGCGTCGACCTCGTATCCTTCCTTGACCCAGGATCCGTAGAGGTCCTTCCAGTCCACGCCGTTCTGAGCCTTGGGAAGGGGCGTCGGATTCCTAGGGTCGTCTCCCAGGTCCCAAGAGGCGGGATGGTAGTTCCGCAGGAGGCGCGCCACCGGCTTGTACAGCTCGGGCTTGAACAGCACCGTGTGGACGTTCAGGCCGAGGAAGTCGCGCAACACAGGCTTCGGGGAGGCGGCGAGCGTCGCGGCGAGGGCGAGGGTGGCGATCATGGGGACGATCCTCGGCCCATCCTACCCCCGGCGATGTGCCAAGCTCGGTTCCGTGATGCGGGTCCATGGAGCCGGGCAGTGGGCGCCCGAGGCGCAGGAGACGGTGGGGCGGCTGACGCGCCGCTTCGCCAGCTGGACTTTCGGTGAGGAGCCTCCCACCGATACGGAGGTGTGGGTCGGTCCGGGATTCTCCGCCGAGCACGGAAGACGGTTGCCTCGGTTGAGGGCCGTGGTCGTGCCTTGGGCCGGCCCCAGCCGAGAGCTGGTCGAGCAGGTCCGGAGCGTGCCGGGCGTCTCGCTCCACAATTTGCACCACAACGCCGACGCCACCACCGAAATGGCCGTGGCTCTGCTGCTGGCCGTGGCCAAGAGCGTGGCGCCACGCGATCGAGCGATGAGGCAGGGAGACTGGGGCGGGCGAGGCCGCGCGTCCTCCGCACTGTTGCTGCGCGGCTCCACCGCGCTGGTCCTAGGCTACGGAGCGATCGGGAGGCGCATTGCCCGCGTCTGCAGAGCCCTGGGGATGCGCGTGCTGGCGGTGCGTCGGGAGGCGAGGGCCGGCGACCCTGCCTGGGTGCACCCCGTGGCGAGGCTGAAGGAGTTTTTGCCCGAGGCGGACGCGCTGCTCTGCTCGCTCCCGCTCACGGAGGAAACGCGAGGCTTGATCGGAAGCCGGGAGATCGAGCTCCTGCCCGAGAGGGCGATCGTCGTGAACGTGGGCCGAGGGCCGGTCTTCGACGAAGACGCGCTGTACGAGGCCCTTTCGACGGGCCGGCTGTGGGGAGCCGGACTAGATGTGTGGTGGCAGTATCCCTCGGGCGAACCGCCTAACTGGCCTTCACGCCGACCGTTCCACGAGCTGGAGAACGTGGTTCTGACGCCGCACTGTGGCGGATGGGCCGAGGGCATCGACGAGGTTCGCTTCCGCGAGCTGGCCAGGCTTCTGAGACGCTTCGCCGTCGGCGATTGGACCGCGAACGCGGTCGACCTCGCCCGAGGGTACTGACCGGAGAAAAGGCCCCCCGGCGCGACAGGCGCCGGGGGAAGTCGGGTGCCGAGCGCTTCAGCGGGTCTGGCCCGCGTTGCCGGGCTCGGCGGCGTAGTCGCCTTCCTTCACCGGGCTGCCGGCCTTATCGTCCGAGCCGCCGGAACACCCGATGGCTCCGAGGAGGATCATCGCTGCAACGAACCAAACCATCCGCTTCATGGGGAAACCTTGCCTTCTTGGATCAACTTCTGGCGGTATTCGCCAGGCTCCATCTGGTAGTCGTCGGGTCGAACCTTGGTGGAGTCCGTGGGCTTGAACTGGGCCCACGCGACCCATCCGATGGCGACAGCAACGAGAATCAGGATCACTGCGATCAGCGGTTTTGGAACCTCGTTCTTCATGTCTGCGCCGTCGATCGGGCCGAGGGGGCCCGCAGGCCCCCCGGCGCCGATGGCTCCTTGGTTCGAATCAGTAGGCGAAGCCGGCCGTGCCCGGCGCGACGTCCTACGGGCAGCTGCCCGCCGGAGCAGGCTTGTTGCTGGTCTTCACCTTCGGGAAGTAGCCGGAGAACAGGCCGGAGACGGTGTCGTTCAGGTTGCCGAGCTTGCCCATGATCACCGCCTTGGCGAACGAGGCGTGGCCGTCGGTGAAGGCGAAGTTCGCGCCGCCATTGAAGCCGCCGCGCGTGGTGATCGCGGCGCGGTTGTTCATGGCGCCGAACAGCTCATAGCCCCAGCCGCCCGTGCTGATGTTCCAGAACCACTTGGTCTCGCCGTTCTCATCCTGGCAGGAGGAGTAGGTCCAAGCGTACTGCGAGGGGCCGAGCATCGCGATCTCGGCGGGCACGTCGATCGACGTCGCGCTGGTCGCGCCGGGGCTCAGCGGCCCGAAGTCGGCCCGGGAGATCATGTGGTTCAGGGCGTAGGTCACGCGGTACCGGTGGGTGACGTCCGTGTCGGCAGCGTTTTGCTGGCCGGGGTACAGGTAGCCGCCGGGGCCGTACAGGATGTCGCCGTTCGTGGCCGTCGAGAACAGGCCCTTGGACTTCACGTACGGCATCAGGATGTCGCTCCAGAAGGGCCGCTCGAAGAAGTCGCCGGGGTTTGGGTAGCTCGGCGAGCTCCAGCGGCCGGCGTACGGGAACGACAGCAGCGTGTCGTCGTTGTCCGAGGCGTACATCAGGGCGCCAAGGGCGAGCTGCTTGACGTTGGACAGGTCCTGGGTTCGCTTGGCCGAGAGCTTGGCTTGGGCGAAGACCGGGAACAGGATGGC
>DPBN01000387.1 GCA_003516955.1 Armatimonadota bacterium
CCCCTGGATCCCCCTCCCGCACGCGGGAGGGGGGGGGGCCGTGTGCATCCTGTTGGACGAAGACCCCTCCAGCCGCAGCGCGGGAGGGGGAGGTGCTGGCGACCCGCGCGCCCGTCGGGCGAAGGGGACGCAGGCCGGGACGCTCCGGAGCGGACCGAGACGCGGAAGCACTGGAGGGGCGCAAGCCCGCTGACCAGACCCCTGAGGCCCATCGAAAAGGTGGCTGCCGGACTAGGGCTCGAACCTAGAACCTCCTGATCCAGAGTTAGGAGGCAGATTGTCCAAGAGGGTGCGGAGCGGTCTGTTAGAGGAAGCGGCTAGGTTCAAAGACGTGCTGGGTGGGACGGGGGTGGAGGGTAGGATGACTCACACGATGACTCACACGGCGCGTCTTCACAAACCGGCATAGGGCCCAAGAAGCCCCGTTTTGAACCTGAAAAGGTGGCTGCCGGACTAGGGCTCGAACCTAGAACCTCCTGATCCAGAGTCAGGCGCTCTGCCAATTGAGCTATCCGGCAACAGACTCCCCCGTCCCGACGGCGTCGCGGCGGAAAGGGCGACGCCGATAGGCGAGGCTCTTGAGCATAGCACACACGCCGCCTCGCGGTCAACGGATGGCGCCGAGGCGCCGCCGGACCCAGGGGGGGCTCCGTCAGCCGATGAAGGTTTGCTTTCTTCGAAACCTGGATGTCGCGGCCGTCGAGGAGGCGCCCGGGACGAGGGGCTTCGGGTGCCGGAGGACTCCGGCTGCGTCGGCGAATCCGCGCCGGCAGCGGAGAAATCGACGGCGGGAATCCCTCGGGCGAACCCGCACCCGCGGTGGCGCGACCCGTCCGCAGGACCAACGGCCTCCAACAGGTCCGGCGAACCTGCGCCCGCAGCGGAGGAATCGACGGCGGGAATCCCTCGGGCGAACCCGCAGCCGCGGGGGTGGGACCGGTTCGTAGGACCCACAACCTCCAACAGATCCGGCGAACCTGCGACCGCAGCGGAGGAATCGACGGCGGGAATCCCTCGGGCGAACCCGCACCCGCGGGCGCGGGAGCGGTTCGTAGGACCATCAACCTCCAACAGGTCCGTCGAACCTGCGCCCGCAGCGGAGAGGTCGACGGCGGGAATCCCTCAGGCGAACTGGCACCCGCGGGGGTGAGAACGGTTCGTAGGACCAACAACCTCCAAGAGGTCCCGCGAACCTGCGACCGCAGCGGAGGCATCAGGGGCGGCAATTCCGCAGGCGAATCCGGACAGGCGGTGTCGCGAGGGTCAGGCGAACATTCTGGATCTGAAACCTCACGTCGAACCCGCACACGAAGGGCCGTAACGGGGGCGGTGGCGAAGGAAGGCACGCGCCTCGGTCGGCCGGGTCGACGACCCGGGGGCTCTCGGCGAAGCCAAGACGCCGATCAAGCGGGGGAAGGTCTGAGAGGGCGCGCACCGGGGCGTCGGAGGGTCGGCGGCGGTCTGCGGATGGGCGCCCCCGTCGGAAGCCTGCCGGCCTTCTGGGCCGAGGTAGCGAACGTGGCAGGCCGCAACCCTCGGCGGGGAATGGGTGGGCATCCAGGGGGTCGGCGCGCTCGCGAGTCCGGGAAGGCGGCGAGGGGCCGGTCCTTCGGGGCCCGCACGAGTGCTCGGGCTAGAGGCGCATCCCGGGCTCCGCCGGTCTGCTCCGCGCAGATGCCGTGCGGATGCTCGGCAGGCGGCTCGGGAGGTTCACCGATGAACCTGGCGCGCGGAATCTGCGAAAATGCCTCATGCCTTGGCGACTGTCCGAACAGGAGACCTTGGAGGCGCCCGGCCTCAGCGTCACCCTGGCCCACGACTTCTACCCTGAGGGCCACCAGAGCGGCCTCACCATCGTCCAGCACGGCCGGCGCGTGGCCGCCAACGGCGCGGCGATGCTGGAACCGACCCCGGGGCAGTGGTCGCCCGTGCCCAAGGTCGGCGAGAGGGCGGTCGACCCGGCCGGGCCCGAGCTGCGCGTGCGGATGGCCTATCCGGACGAGGCGCGCGATCGCAAGGGGTTCAATCCGATCGAGTACCCCGACCTGCGCTTCGCGTGCGAGGTGTCGGTCCGGCCGGAGGGCGAGGCCCTGCTGGTTCGCGTCCGGCCCGAGGCCCCCCTGCCCGAGGCCTGGAGGGGGCGCGTCGGGTTCGCTCTGGAGCTGTTCCCCGGCTGGCTGTTCGGCAGGACGTTCCAGAACGAGACGGGGCGGGGAGGGGTGTTCCCCCGGCAGGCAAGCGGCGCGTCCGCGGCTCCGCTGGCGGTCGGGAGGCGCCTGCACATGGCGCCGGAGTGCGCCGAGCACCGGCTGGCGGTGGAGAGCCTGGAGGGCGGGCCGATCGAGCTGTGGGACGCCCGGGTGCGCCACAACAACGGCTGGTTCGTCCTGTGGGCGCCGCTGGGGCAAGAGGGGCTGGTCTGGCGCCTGGAGCCGCACGCCGTCGAGGGATGGCGCCAGGAGCCGGTGATCCAGCACTCGCAGGTCGGCTACCTGCCGGGCGCGGCGAAGCCGGTGGTGGTCGAGCTGGACCCGGCGGACGAGCCTCTGCCCACCGTGGAGGTGCTGCGCATCGGCCCGGACGGGCCGCGCAAGGTCGCCGAGGCGCCGACGTCGGAGTGGGGCCGGTTCCTACGGTTCCGCTACCTGCGCGCCGACCTGGCCCAGGTCGCCGAGCCTGGGATGTATCTGCTGCGCTACGGCGACCGGCTGTCCGACCCGTTCCGCATCGGCGAGGACGCCTACGAGGGGCTCTGGCGCACCACGGTGGACACCTTCCTTCCCGTGCAGATGTGCCACGTCCGCGTGGAGGAGAACTACCGCGTGTGGCACGGCGCCTGTCACCTGGACGACGCCCGCATGGCTCCGCTCGACTTGGTCCACCTGGACGGCTACGAGCAGGGCCCGGAGACGCTGTGCCCCTATGAGCCCGGCGAGACGGTTCCGGGGCTCGATCGGGGCGGCTGGCACGACGCGGGCGACTACGATCTACGGGTGGAGAGCCAGGCGCACACCGTGCACGGCTTGGCCTTGGCCTACGAGCGCTTCGGTCTGGATGAGGACGACACCACGGTCGATCAGGAGGCGCGGCTGGTGCGGCTCCGCCATCCCGACGGCGTGCCGGACGTCCTCCAGCAGGTGGAGCACGGCGCGCTGCTGCTGGTGGGGGCGTACCGGTCGGTGGGTCGGCACTTCCGGGGGATCATCGAGCCGACCCTGAAGCAGTACGTGCACCTGGGCGACGCCGCGACGGCCACCGACAACGCGCCCAGCGGCGACGACCGGTGGGTGTTCACCCAGGAGAACCGCGGCAGGGAGCTGGACTGGGCCTCGGCGCTGGCGGCTGCGGCGCGGGTGCTGAGGGATCTCCGGCCGGGCCTGGCTTCCGAGTGCCTGGAGGCCGCGCGCGGGCTGTTCGCCGATGGAGGGCCGGGCGCCTCGGAGGCCGCTCTGGAGCTGTGGCTGGCCACGGGAGAGGACGCCTACCGGCGGTCCGCCGAGGGGGCGTTGGAGGAGGCCGAGCGCGACCCCATGCGCCGTGGAGCGACCTTGGCGCGGGCCTGCCTCGCGCTGGACGATGCGGCGTTCCGCCAGCGGGCCAGGCCGATTCTGGAAGGTTGGGCGGCGGACCTCGCCGAGCGCAGGGCCCGGACCCCCTACGGAGTGCCGTACGAGCCGAGGATTTGGGGCGCGGGCTGGGAGGTGCAGCGCTTCGGGGTGCGGCAATACTGGCTGCACGCCGCCTTCCCCGACTTGGCGCCGAGGGAGTCCTTTCTGGCGGCGCTGCATTTCGTGCTCGGCATGCACCCCGGGCCGAACAGGGCCTCGTTCGTGTCCGGCGTCGGGGCGCGGTCGGTGATCCCGGGCTACGGCGTGAACCGGGCGGACGGCGGGTACATCCCGGGCGGGATCGCGTCGGGGACGGCGCTGATCCGGCCGGACCTGCCGGAGCTGCTTGAGTGGCCCTACCTGTGGCAGCAGACGGAGTACTGCCTCGGCCACCCGACGGCGGACTTCGTGTTCTTGGCCGCCGCGGCGGCCCGGGGCTGAGCGAGGCTGGTGCGGCCCCGGCCCTACCGCGGGGTCGATGGTGGAACGCCGGGGCGGCGGAAGGTCTCGTACCCGCCCCCTCCCGCTCTGCG
>DPBN01000199.1 GCA_003516955.1 Armatimonadota bacterium
CTGCTGTCCCTGCGGGACCGGCCCGCCGGGGTTGCCGGGGAACGGCCTCATCATCGGCAGCTGCGTCTGCTTCACCACGCTCAGATCCGCCTTGTCGACCTTGAGCAGCTGGTTGCCGCGAAGGATGTACAGGAACCGGTCGTCCCCGATCATCACGGGCGGCGCGGCCTGCAGCAGCCTCTGTCCGATGCCCGGCTGACCGAAGAACCCCTGCCCCGGACCGCCCGGAGGCGGCGGACCCTGCGGCTCGCCCTGCGCGACGGCGAAGCCCACCCCCAGCGCGGCGACCGCACCGATGGCGGCCATCCAAAGAGTGTAGCGCGTCATAGCTGACCTCCCGACCCCGCAATCGGGGCCTTCATCGGTCTGGACGGTTCTGCAGGCCGGAAGTTCGGTCAATCCTCGATTTCCCAGACCGATTCCACCTTCGGAGCCGCGCGGAGCGTCGAGATCACCGTGCAGTACTTGGTGTCGCTCAGCTCCACCGCGCGGGCCACGGCGGCCGGGTCCAGGTTCTCCCCCTTCACGATGTGCCGAACCGTGATCGAGAGGTACGGGCGCGGGTACTGGCCCTCCGGACCACGCTCGCCGTCGACCTCCACGCGGTACGAAGTCACGTTCTGCTTCTTCTTCCGCAGGATGGAGATCACGTCCATGGCCGAGCAGGCGGCCAGAGAGGACAGCATCGCCTCCAACGGGGTCGGACCGAGGTTGCTGCCCCCGGACTCGGGGTAGGCGTCCATCACGAACTTCACGCCGCTGGGCGGAGTGGCCTCGAAGGCCATGTTGCCTTTCCAATCGACTCGAACCATCGTTGGGGAAGAGTGTCCCACCCCGCGCGATGGATTCGCATGGCCCGGGCGGCTGCAAAAGAGAGGGGCCGCCACAACCCGGCTGGAGCTGCGGCGCGGGGATCAAGGACGGGGGTCCCGAGGTGTCCTTGCCGGTGTCCCGCGCGAACCGGGTGTGGCGGCTGACCTTTGCTGCTCGATCAGTGGGAGTCCGGACTGGCGTCCTCCGCCCACAGAAGGTTTGTTGGCACAAAAACCGCAAAACTGGAGGGTCCTGGCGGAAAGTCCTACGAAAAGGTCTGGTAGGTGAACCAGACCACCATCCCCGCGCCCAGCACGACGATCGCCTTCCGCAGTTTCTCCGAATCGACCCGCTGGCTCAGCCTGGCCGCAGCGAAGCCCCCGCAGACCGCTCCGAGGGCGAGCGCCGCGCCGGGCACGGGCAGCACCAGCCCCTTGAGCAGCAGCTCGAAGGAGGCCACGAGGTTGATCACGATGCCCAGCCAGGCCTTGAAGGCGTTCAGCTCGTGGATGTTGCCGTCGATGAACAGCGCGAACACCGCCAGCATCATGATGCCCATCCCCGCCCCAAAATAGCCGCCGTAGACGGACACCAGGAACTGCAAAAACGCGCCCAGCACGGGTGAAACGCGCCGGCGGCGGCCGAAGATCCAGGCGCGGATCTGCGGCTGGAACGCCAGCAGCAGCGTGGCCGCGAGGATCAGCACCGGCACGGCGAACCGGAACAGCCGCTCGCTGGTCTGCACGAGCAGCCACGCGCCGAACCAGGCCCCGGCCGCGGTCGGCAGAACGAGATCCCGCAGATGGTGCGCCGTCGCCGGCAGAAGGTTCCGGAACCCCAGGGCGCTGCCGAGGGATCCGGGCCAGATGCCGACGGAGTTCGTCGCGTTCGCCTGCAGAGGCGGCACGCCCAGCCCGACCAACAGCGGAAAGGAGAGGAGCGATCCGCCGCCGGCCACCGCGTTGATCGCGGCCGCAAGGGCGCCCACGACGAACAGCGCGGCCAACCCGAGGGGCGTCGTGGCGGTCACTCTCCCGCGGCCTCCTCCGGTTCCTCCGTCCGGCCAGCACGGCGCAGACCCTCGAGCACCAGCGTGAACTCGCCTTTGGTCGGAACCTCTTGCTCGGAGGGAACCTCGGGCAGCTCCCCACGGAACACCTGCTGGTGGGCCTTCGTCATCTCGCGGCACACCGCGTAGCGCCGGCCGGCGAAGTCCTGGGCCAGGGCCTCCAGCGTCTTGCGAAAGCGGTGGGGCGAGTCGAACCAGACGAGCGTGAGCGGCGACTCGGCGAACGGCCGGAACAGGGCGCGGAGCGGACCGGGCTTCCTGGGCAGGAACCCGAGGAACGCGTAGCGCTGGGCGAAGAACCCGGAGAGGGCCAGGGCGAGCGTCGGGGCGCTGGGCCCCGGCACGGCGTCCACGGCGATGCCCTCCTCGCGGCACCGATCGACCAAGGCCGCGCCCGGGTCGCTCACGCAGGGGGTGCCGGCGTCCGTAAGGAGCACGGTGCGGGCTCCGGCGGCGATTTCGGCGACGAGGTCCTCGACGGCCCGCTCCGGCGTGTGGTCGTTCAGCACGCGCATGGGCGCCCGCACGCCGAGCACGGACTGCAGCTTGCCGGACACCCGCGTGTCCTCGACGATCCACAGGGTGGCCGACTTCAGCTCTTCGGCAGCTCTCGGCGAAAGGTCGCCCAGGTTGCCGAGCGGCGTCGCGACCAGGACAAGCCGACCCGCGCTCACTTCTTCGTCGGCTCGGCGGGCGCCTGCTTCTTGGCCTTCTCTTGCTCGGCCTTCAGGCGGGCCTTCTCCTCGGCCTCGAGCTTGGCGGCCTCCTCGCGGTCCTTGCGGGCCATCTCCTCCTCCATCCGCTTCTGCTCGGCGAGGATCTGGTCGTTCTCAGCCTTCTCCTTCTCCCAGCGTGCGAGCTCCTTCTCGACGGCCTGCTTCTGCGCGTCCGTGACGAGCTTGGCCGCCACGAGCCGGTCGAGGAGTTCGCGGGTCGCCTTGTGGGTGGCGAGGTTCTCCGGGTCGAAGCCCGTGTTCACCTCGGCGGCGTTCAGGAGCTGCTCGTAGGCCTGGTCTCCCTTCTTGAGGTCCAGGTAGAGCCGGGCCAGCTCCAGTCGGAGGGTGGCGTCTTCGGCGATGTTGAGCAGACCGGCGATCGCCTCGGCCCGAATCTCCTTCAGGCTGGCGCGGTCCTTCTCGGGCGCCAGGCTCCAGGCGTCCTCGACGGCGGCGTACCGGGCGAGGATCGCCTGCGGCAAACCGATCGTGTTCTCGGCCTCCGAGGCGGCCTTCGCCTCCTCGGCGACCTTCAGCAGGGCCTCCCTCGTCCGGGGTGCCTGCGACCAGTCGTAGAGGGCCTTGAAGCCGGCGTCCTTCCAGACCACGGGGGTGGTCTTTTCCACCTCGGCGATCTGCCGCTGCAGCGACAGGGCGGCCTGCTGGTCGATGTACTGCGCCTTGTACTGGTCCTTGCGCTTCTCGAAGTCGCTCGGCGGCTCGTTCACGATGTCCGCAACTTGGAACACCGCGCCGCCCGTCGGGCTCTCGACGAACCCTGTGGTCTCGCCCTTCTTCAGGCTCAGCACGGGGCGGTACTCCTCCAGCATCGCCAGGAAGGTGCACGGCATGCGCCTGCCCTCGAACACCTCCACGGCGGGATTCTTCTGCTCGCGGTACCGCTTGGCCACGGCCTCGAAGCCCTGGGCCTTGATCTCGTCGGCGATCTTCCGGCCGAGCTCCTTCGCCTCCTCCGGCTTCGAGCTGGACAGGGAGACGAGGATGCCGTTGAGCACGTAGGTGTCGAACATCGTCTTGATGCTCGCGTCATCGGTGGCGACCTTGGCGCGCTCCGCATCCCGGAGTCCCTGGTCCGCATAGCGGGCGGCCAGAACCTCGCGCAGGGCCTCGTTCTGCATCATCCGCTCGAGGATCGCCCGCACCTCCTGCATCTGCCCTTGGATCGCCGGGTTCTTGGCGAGCTCCTCCACCGTGGTCTTCTCGGGAATCCGCTTGAGCGAGAGCAGCATGCTGTGCAGGTTGGCGACCATCGCATTGAGCTCGCCGTCGATGCCCTTGCGGATCGCCTCG
>DPBN01000222.1 GCA_003516955.1 Armatimonadota bacterium
CCGCCCCCTTCCCTGTCGGCCAGCCGCCCGCTAAACCTGGCCTTCGTCGAAGTACCGAACCACGTCCGGATCCAGCCCCGGAACCTCCTGCGGCTGGGCCCCTCCCCGAACCGAGCAGGTGGCCATGTACCCCGCGGCCACGGCCATGCGCGCCGCCACGGGCGACGTCTCCGTCTTGCCTCCCTCGCGCACGAACCGCAAGAACTCGTCCACGATCAGCGTGTCGCTGCCGCCATGTCCGCCCGTCGCGTGGGGCACATCGTAGGTGAGCGTCGGCTCCTGGCGCCGCACGTCCCACAGGCAGACCTTGGAACCCGGCGAATCGCCGAAGTTCTCGATCCTTCCCTCGTCGCCGATGACGGTGTAGTTCCGCCAAGCGTCGGGAGTGAACATGCACTGCTGGTAGGAGGCCAGTACCCCGTTGTCCAGCCGCATGAGCATCAGGTTCACGTCCTCAACGTCGATCACCGGGTTCAGGTTGCGCAGATTCTTGGGTGGCCAGATATCGGTGAACTGGACGCGATGCTTCTCGCCCGGTTGCCGCCTGTGGGGCAGGTCTCCGTACACCATCAGATCGCCCATGCCGACTACTTGGCGCGAGTAGCCTCCGCAGAGCCAGTGCAGCACGTCGATGTCGTGCGCGCCCTTCTGCAGCAACAAACCGGTGGACCTTCGGCGGTCGGCGTGCCAGTCGCAGAAGTAGGCGTCGCCGCCGTAGCTCACGAAGTGCCGGCACCACGCCGTCTTGACGTTGCCGATCATCCCCTTGTCGATCCACTCCTTCATCTTGCGCACGACCTGGAAATGCCGCATGTTGTGCCCAAGGTAGAGCCGGGTCCGCGTGCGCATCGCGGTCTGGAGTATCCGGTCGCATCCCTCGATGCTGATCGCCATCGGCTTCTCCAGGTACACCGGAACGCCCGCTTCGAGGAACAGGCACGCGTGCTCCTCGTGCAGATCGTCCGGCGACAGGACGAACACCGCGTCGAGCTGTTGCTCGGCCAGTCGGCGCACGTCGTCCGTCACGTAGGCGTCGTCGCCCACTTTCTCCCGAAACCTGGCGTACACGCTTTCGTCAGGGTCGGCGAGCGCGACGACCCGAATGTCCTGCTCCGGGCGGTGCGCCAGAAAGGCCAGACCGCCCCGCAATCCCATACCGACAACGCCGATCCTCATGGTTCCAACTCCGGCGGCAGTATGCCACCTGGTTAGGACGACGCGCTTTGGACCAGGTGCTACAATGCCTGCGCCATGTCCGTGCTGGAACCCCGACGCTACCTTTGCCACCGGGCTCGTTCACCCATCGAGATCGACGGGCGGCTGGACGACCCAGCTTGGCAAGAGGCGCCCTGGACCGAAGACTTCGTGGACATCGAGGGTGACAGGCGACCGAAGCCTCGGTACCGCACGCGCGCCAAGATGCTCTGGGACGACGAGTTCTTCTACATCGGCGCGGAGCTGGAGGAGCCGAACGTCTGGGCCACCCTGACGGAGCACGACTCCGTCATCTTCCTCGACAACGACTTCGAGGTGTTCCTCGATCCGGACTCGGACAGCCACCTCTACTACGAGCTCGAGCTCAACGCGCTGACCACGACCTGGGACCTGCTGCTGAACCGTCCCTACAAGGACGGCGGCACACCGATCTCCAACTGGGAGATGCCGGGCCTACGCACGGCGGTCTGGATCGACGGGACGCTGAACAACCCCCTCGACACCGACCGTGGCTGGAGCGTCGAGATCGCGATTCCCTGGACTGCGATCATGGAGCCCCGCGATCGGCCGGACGCCTCGGGAAGGCCCCCCTCGACGTGGCGACCCAGCGAAGGCACCACCTGGCGCGTGAACTTCTCCCGTGTCGAGTGGGACGTGACGATCGAAGGAACGAAGATTCGCAAGGTGCCGGACCGTCCCGAGCACAACTGGGTCTGGTCCGAGCAGGGCGTCATCGACATGCACCGCCCCGAACACTGGGGATACGTCCAGTTCACCTTGCTCCCACCGGGCCAGGCGGCATTTCATGAGGATCCATCGCGCGAGGCGAGGGCCGCGCTGCACGAGGCGTACTATGCCCTCCACGATCATCGCCGAGCGCACGGCCGATGGCCGGAAGCTTTGGCTGAGCTAGGCCTGAACAGCCGTCTGCCGCTCGCTCTGCACGCCACCCCGAGCCTGTTCGAGGTGCACTGCCCCGTCACCTACCCGGACGGTTCCCGGCACGTGTGGGCCATCCGCCAGGACGCGCTGGTGTGGGAGGTGTCCTCGTGAGCTTGGCTTGGGCACTGGCCACATTGGCGCTGTCCTCGCCCACCCTGCCCAGGGAGTACCTCTGCTTCCGCGCAACGGGCGAGATCCGCATCGACGGCAGACTGGACGACCCGGCTTGGGCGACGGCGCCGTGGACAGAGGACTTCGTGGACATCGAGGGCCACAAGCGCCCGAAGCCCCGCTATCGGACGCGAGCGAAGATGCTCTGGGACGACCGGTTCCTTTACATCGGCGCCGAGCTCGAGGAACCCCACGTCTGGGCCACCCTCACCCGCCGCGACAGCGTGATCTTCCAGGACAACGACTTCGAGGTGTTCCTGGACCCGGACGGCGACACGCACCAGTACTACGAGCTGGAGATGAACGCCCTGAACACGCTCTGGGACCTGATGCTGATCAAGCCCTATCGGGACGGCGGGCCGGCGGTGTTCCACTGGGACTACCGCCGAATCCGAACGGCGGTCCACGTGGAGGGAACGCTAAACGATCCCAAGGACGAGGACCGTGGCTGGACCATCGAGATCGCGATCCCTTGGAACGACCTCTTCGAGCACCAGTCCCAGATTCCACAGGACGACTCGCCGCCGCCCACCCCGTGGCGTCCCTCTGAGGGAACCACGTGGCGGCTCAACTTCTCACGCGTCGAGTGGGATGTGGAGGTGGCGAACGGCTCCTACCGAAAGGTTCAGGGTCGTCCGGAGCACAACTGGGTTTGGAGTCCCCAGGGCGCCATCGACATGCACCGCCCAGAGCAATGGGGATACCTCCAGTTCACGGAGAAGCCGCCGGCCGACGCGCGCTTCGTCCCCGACCCCGCCAAGCCCGCCCGCCAAGCGCTGCACCGGTTCTACTACGCCGCACGGGCGTATCGGGAGCGGCACGGAAGCTGGCCGCGCACCTGGAAGGAGGCTGGTCTGACCGATCCCCCGCCCGCGGAGGTCCTGAGCTTCCGGGTCCACACCACGCCGTCGCTCTACGAAGCCCGCGCGACGGTCCGGTACCCGGACGGCACCACGCACGTCTGGGTTCTGCTGAACGACTCCAAGATCCTCGAGGTGAAGAAGTGATCCTGTCTCTGCTCGCCGTCCTGGCGCTGCCGACCTGGCGCGCCGAGATTCTGGAAGGCGTCCGCACGGTCGCGTCGCCGGGCATCCCCGGTCCCGTGGCCGTCTTCGGCGCCAAGGCGGAACCGATCGTCGTCGGCTTGGAGGGCTCCAACGTGCAGGCCGCCGTCGTCGCCGTCGCCGAAAGAGGCCGGTCGCGCTACGCCGCGCTTGGTCACGAGGGTTACTTCGGCCAGGGAGCGCTAGCCGTCGGCGACACCGGACGCCTGATCGAGAACCTCGTACGCTGGGCAGCCAGGAACCGCTCCGGCGCGCGGGTGCTCACCGCCGGCCTGCCGGACGTGAATCGGTTCCTCGCCTCGCGGGGATGGAGCGTCCAGGAGGCGGATCTCGACCAACCGCTGAGCGGCGACGTGCTGGTGATGGCCGTCCGCAAGCTGGATCCTCGGCAGCGAAAGAACCTTCGGCGCTTCCTCCGCGAGGGCGGTTCGCTGATCGCCGGCGGTCCTGCCTGGGGCTTCCTCCAACTGAACCCCAACCTCCGCATCAGTGACCACCCCATCAACCCGTTCCTCGCGGAGGCGGGCCTGGCCTTGGCCGACGGCATGACCCAAGGGACGCTGCCCGGAGGTCTGTACGACGCCACGCTCGAACCGTTGCCGGAGGTCCACGCGCTCAAGGCCGCGGAGGAGCTGCTCTCCGACCGCTTGGCGCCCGACCGCCGAGCGCAGGCGGCCGCCTCGATCCTCCAAGCCGCCGCCTGCCTGCCGGAACGCGAGGCGAATCTTCGCCCGATGCTCGCACGGATTCGCTCGACGGTTCGTGGCGCCGTCGTCCCCTCGGCGTCCGAGCCCGTTCGCGCTGACCAGCCGTTGAGGCGCGTCGCGCTGGCGCTCGAGGTCCAGGAGGCGATGACCCTACCTCCAGAGCGGGTGAAGCCGCACCCCGCCGCAGCGGTGTTCCCAGGCGCGGTGCCGGCCGACGCCCCGCGCGTTTCAAGAACGATCGAGCTCGAAGGCCGCCACGCCGGGTGGATTTCCACGGGCCTCTACGCCGCACCCGGCGAGAAGCTGACGGTCGAGGTCTCTCCCCAAACCGCCGGCCTGGGACTGTCGCTCCGCATCGGGTGCCACTCCGACACCCTTTGGCATCTGGACCGCTGGGAGCGCGCGCCAGAGGTGACGCGGGTATTCCCGATCAGCCAGCCGAAGACGGTCGCCGCCAACGCGTTCGGCGGCCTGGTGTACGTCGTCGTTCCCGATCGCGGGGCACCCGCCGGAACGAAGCTCACGGTCCGCGGGGCCGTCGAGGCTCCGCTGTACGTGAAGGGCAAGACCTCTCTGCAGGAGTGGCGGGAGCGGATCCGCAAACTGCCAGCCCCGTGGGCCGAACTCCAGGCCGAAAACATGATCGTCACCGTGCACGCGTCGGCGGTCCGCAACTTGGAGGACCCGGACGCCGTGTGCCAGGTCTACGACGACGCGTCCGACGCCCAAGCGGATCTCGCCGGGATTCCTCGAGCACGGCGCGTGCCCGAGCGGTTCGTGGTCGACCAGCAGATCTCCGCTGGCTGGATGCACTCGGGCTACCCGATCATGGCCTACACCGTGGGCATCTCCGAGCTGTCCGTCGACAGCAAGCGCCTTCGTGAAGCGCCGCACGGGGAGACGTGGGGACACTGGCACGAGCTCGGCCACAACCACCAGTCCGACCTCTGGACCTTCGAGGGCACGGTGGAGGTCACCAACAACGTGTTCACGCTGTACACCATGGAGCGGGTATCGGGCAAGAAGTGGTGGCAGAGCACGCATCCCGCGATGGCCCGGGAAGAGACGGCCAAGCGCCTCGGGAGCTACCTGGAGGCCGGCGCTCCGTTCGAGAGGTGGAAGTCGGACCCGTTCTTGGCGCTCACGATGTACGTGCAGGTCGTGGACGCCTTCGGCTGGGACGCCATCCGCGAGGCGATCGCGTCGTACCACAAGATGCCGCCCTCCGAGAGACCGCGCACCGACGACCAGAAGCGCGACGCCTGGATGCGCGCTCTGAGCCGAGCGACGGGCAGGAACATGGGACCGTTCTTCCGGGCTTGGGGCGTCCCGGTGTCCGACGAAGCCGTGCAGGCGGTCGCCAACCTACCCGAGTGGCTGCCCGCGGAGCTGCGGACGAAAAGCGCCGAGGCCGGCGGATAGGGGCACTGAGGCAGGAGAGCTCGATGCCCGTCGTGCGTCTTCTCAGCGCTAGGGACGTCCGCGTGGCGTTGCCGATGCCTGCGGCGATCGCCGCCGTCCTTCGCGCCTTCGCGGAGCTCCAGCGCGGCCGAGCCGTGCTGCCACCGCGGACGCACCTCGATCTCCCCGACCAGCAGGGAGTAGCCCTGTTCATGCCCTCGCTCCTGCCTGAAACGGGGTCTCTGGGGTTCAAGGCGATCACCCTCTTCGACCGAAACCCAGCCATCGGTCTTCCCGGCATCCAAGCTGTCGTGGTCGTGTTCGACGCCCCCACGGGCCAGCCGAGGGCGCTTCTCGACGGCACGACGCTCACCGCGCTGCGGACGGGCGCCGGCTCGGCCGTCGCCACCGACCTGCTGGCACGGCCGGATGCGTGCCAGGCGGCGGTGTTCGGAGCCGGCCCCCAAGGCCGAACCCAGCTGGAGGCCGTCTGCTGCGTCCGGCCTATCCGGCGGGCTTGGGTCGTGGACCCCGACCGCGCCACCGCCCATCGGTTCGCCGAGGAGATGTCGTCGGGCCTCGGGTTGCCCGTCGAGGTCGCTTCCTCAGGTGCGGAGGCGCTTCGGGAGGCGGAGATCGTCTGCACGGCGACGGTCTCGGCCCGTCCGGTGTTCGACGACGCGGATCTGCGGCCGGGAACGCACGTCAACGCGATCGGTTCCTACAAACCCCACGTTCAGGAGGTGCCCTCCGCCACGGTTGCCCGCGCCAAGGTCGTCGTGGACCATCTCGAATCGGCGCTCGCCGAGACGGGCGACCTGCTCGCACCGATCTCCCAAGGCGTGTTCTCTGCGGAGAGCATCCACGCCGAACTCGGCGAGCTCGTTCTGGGCACCAAGCCCGGCCGTCAGAACGCCGAGGAGATCACGCTCTACAAGTCCGTCGGTGTCGCCGTGATGGACCTTGCCGCCGCGGCCGCGGCCTTGGAACGCGCCGAAGAGCTGGGTTTGGGCGCTTCCTTCGAGCTCTAGGAGCACCGCTCCGAACAGCCGACTGCCCTGCGAGGACTCCTCGCCTCTGCGCCCCATTGGAATCCACGGGAAGCCGCCCAGTATGATGCAGCCGCAAGGAGACGCAACGATGGACCTGGAATTGCTCGCGCGGATCGTCAACACTCCCGGCATCTCCGGCTTCGAGGGTGCCGTCCAAGAGCTCGTCGCACAGGAAATGAGGGGCGTGTGCGACGAGGTCCGGCGCGACCGCCTGGGCAACGTGATCGGCCTCAAACGGGCCTGCCGAGCGGGCGACAGGCCGATCCGCGTCGCGCTCGCCGCCCATGTGGACGAGATCGGCGCGATCGTCAAGGGGGTGGATGCCGACGGCTACATCCGCTTCCAGCGCGTGGGCGGCCTCTACCCGCAGACGCTCCAGTCCCAGATGGTGATCGTGCATGGGCGCCAGCCGCTCAAGGGGGTCATCGCCCCGGACTTCAACCTGCGCGAGGGCGACAAGATCCCGTCGCCCGACGACCTGCTCATCGACGTCGGACTGCCCAAGGAGCGGGTGGAGGAGCTCGTTCAGCTCGGCGATCCCATCACCTTCGCCCAGGAGCTGGTGCAGCTCAACGAGAAGGTGGTCATGGGCCGCAACTTCGACGACCGGATCGGGACGTTCTGCATGCTCGAGGCCATGAAGCGCGTGGCGGAAGCCCCCGTGGACGCCTACTTCGTCAGCACCGTCCAGGAGGAGGTGGGCGTCCGGGGCATGCCGACTGCGGCCTTCGCCATCGAGCCGGACCTCGGGCTGGCGATCGACGGCAGCCTGGTGCGCGCCGCCCACGTCAAGCCCCACAGCGTCACCTGCGACATGGGCAAGGGAGTGGGGATCTACGTGATGGACAACCTGACCATCGGCGATCCTAGGCTGGTGCGGTTCCTGTGCGAGCTCTGCGAACGGGAGGGCATCCCCTTCCAGCGCAACATCGGCGGCGGCACGGACGCCTCGGCCATGCAGCGCTCGCGGATTGGCACCATCGCCACCACCATTGGCGCGCCGGTCCGCTACATGCACTCCACCGTGCAGCTCTGCCATCTCGACGACATGGAGGCGACCATCCGCCTCCTCGCCGCCTTCTTGGGACACGCCCCGGAGCTGGCCAGCCTCCTATGAAGATCACTTCGGTTGCGGCTACGGCGGTCCGGCTGGACATCCCTTATCCCCTGTATCCAGGAGAGGGCGCGGGCACGAAGATCGAATGGGGCATGCGCAGCCGCTCCACCCCGCTGCGGCCCACGCCGATGCTGGAATACGTCCTCGTGCGGATCGACACCGACGAGGGGGTGACGGGCTGGGGCGAGGCGCAGGCGGACATCGGCTTCTTTGGAGAGACCGTCGAGCAGGTGCGGGCGGCGATCGCCGACTATCTGGGGCCACAGCTGATCGGCAAGGACCCGCTGGACCGCGAGCATCTCGGCCGCGTCATCGGCTACCGCGGCAACGGCTGCGCCAAGTCGGGGATCGACATGGCGCTGCACGATCTGGCCGGGAAAGCCATGGGCATGCCGGTGAGCGTGATCCTGGGAGGCCGGCGGCGCACGCGGGTGCCTGTGGCCATCGAGGTCGCAGGCGGCAAGCCGGAGGCCATGGCCGAGGCCTGCGCGGTCCTGATGCGACAAGGCGTGCGGGCGTTCAAGCCCAAGGTGGGCGGGTACCCCGAGGCCGACGCCGAGCGCATGCGGGCCATCCGGGAGGCGGTCGGACCTGAAGCCTCCCTGCGCGCGGACGCGAACCAAGGCTTCAGCCCGAAGGAGGCGGTGCGGTTCTGCCGCCTTTGCGAGCGGTACGGGGTCGGGCTGGAGCTGCTCGAGCAGCCCGTGGCCGCACACGACCTGCCCGGGATGGCGTTCGTGCGGCGGTCGGTCGACACGCTCATCGAGGCCGACGAGAGCTGCTTCACCCCGCAGGATGCGCTAGCCGTCATCCGGCACGAGGCCGCCGACGTCCTCAACATCAAGCTTGGCAAGGCGGGCGGGTTCACGCAGGCCAAGAAGATCGCGGCGCTGGCCGAGGCGGCGGGGCTGAAGTGCGTCCTCGGCACGGCTTTCGGCCTGGGGCTGGAGATCGCCGCCAAGGCGCACCTCTTCGCGGCAACGGAGATCGTGACCGACGCGGTCGAGTTCACCGAGCTATCGTTGCATGGCACCCTGCTCAGGCCGCCGTGGGACGCGCGGTTCGGCCTCCCGCTGGAGGACGGTTGTCTGCCCGTCCCCGACGGGCCGGGGTTGGGAGTAGAGCTGGACCAGGCCAAGATGCTCGAGGCGGTGGTGCAGGGCACGCCGTGAACGGCCGCGGATCGGCCAGCCAGGTGCCGGAGGCTCGGGGCGGCTCCAGGCCTATACGGGGGCTGATCCTTGGCGGCCGCAAATGCGCCAATCGGGAGGATCGAAGGGCGCCCCCCGCTGCGCAGGGTCCGGCGCGCCCGCTCCTCTCGCCGGCGGCGGAGGCCAGTGGCTGGGCGGCAAGGCTCTTGGGGCCCAGCGGCGCGAGACGAGCGGGGGCTGCGCCGTCCACGCGGGACTCGGTTCCGGCGTCCAAGGGGTGCAACGCCTGACCCGAGTCAACAGGAGAAAGCGTCCCCCAGAGGCAGGAAGCCAGCCGTTCCAGTCGAAAGAAGCGACTGGGAGAGGCGCTGCATGAAGATCTTGGACCCGGCGGCAATCTTGGCGGTGGTGACGATCGGTTTCCTGGGCAGCTCTGGCAACGGTCTCCCATGGCGTGACCTGAGGCCAGCACCCTCCTCATCCCGCTCCGACGAGGCAAGCCGGGATGCGACCGCCCAGCTGGCATCGGCGCTGGATCGGCTCCAGGCCCATCTCGACGGCGCCGCCCCACTGCAGGGCGTCGAACTCGTGAGGATCAGGGAGGTGTTCGCGAGCGATGGGAGGCAGCTCGCAGCCAGCGCGGACATGCTGCGCCGGGCCTTGCGGGTCGTCGAAAGCTACGAGGCCAAGGAGGGGCCTCTGTTCCTCAACCCGAAGACTTGGAACGGTTTCCCCCGCAGGCCGACCCCCGGCATCGAGCTGGATCAGGCGCTGTTCGAGCTGCAACAGGCGCTGCTGGACCACGCCTACACGCCCGAGAACCTCGTCAAGTACCGCTCCGTGCTGGAGGGTGCCGCATTCAAGACGTCGGCTTACTTCCCTGGGTCCGTCCGGGCCGCGCCCGATCCGTCCAAGAGCTATCGAGTCAGGATCAACGCGTCCCAGCCGACGCCTTGGGGCAGTCCGGTCATGTTCGATGAGGATCCGGCGCGCCGTCCCACCGGTTGCTACCTCGCGCCAGGTTCCTTCGCCAGGGTGACGGTGCCGCCCGCGCTCGTTGCGAAGGGCTTCGCGGTCCGCGTTGGGGCGCATTCGTGGGACCTCAGCGAAAAGACGACCATCAAGCGGCTGGACCGGGTGTCGCTCGTGTTCCCCATCGAGGCCCGAACCACCCTCATCGCCAACCCTCTGGGCGGTGGCGTCTACATCGAGGTTCCTCCCAAGGCGAACGCGGGCATCGTCCAGGTGGCCATCCAGAACGTCGTTCCTGCGCCCTTCTTCTCCGCCAGATCCTTCGACAAGACCTCCCTGAAGCAGTGGCGGGAAATCGAGCGGCGAAATCCCGGCCCCTGGGCCGATTTCGAGTCGGACAGGTTCATGATGCAGGTGCCGACCTCGTGGGTCTTCCGCTACGACGACCCGGCCCGGCTCCTGAAGGACTGGGACAAGGCGCTCGATATCGTGTCCACGCTCTTCGGTCGCCCGAAGGTGCGCCCCAAATCGGTCCTGTATCTTCAGGTGGACGTGGTGCTGCGCGGCGACGCCTTCTACCCCGGGTACCCGCAGTCGAACTTCAACTACGACCCGCACAAACCCGAGGACGGCCACAGCGACCACTGGCTGCTGAAGGGCCCGCAGACGGACGGCGCCACGGTCTTCCACGAACTGGGCCATGCCCAGCTCTTCACGAAGTTCCGCGGGGAGGTCGAAGCCGTCGTCAACCTGCCCTACGTGGCAGTCCTGAACAAGGGGTTCGGAGTCCCTCTGGACGAAGCGTTCGGAAGGTCCTTCCACAACCCCAACATCTCGCTGGACCAGGCCGCCATCATGTGGATGGTCACCCAGAACTTCCGCGACGGCAAGCCGATGGACATTTCGGACAGCGAGCGGAACGAGGTTCGCTACCAGCACCGCGGGTACGCCAAGTACGTCGAGATCGCCAAGCTCTTCGGCTGGAAGACGCTCGAGAGGTTCTGGAGGACCTACCAACTGGACTATCTCAAGGGCGTGCAGCCGGAAGACCGGAACGCCGATCCCACCGATGCCCGCATCCTCCGCCTTTCGGAGGCGGTTGGTTGCGACCTGACCCCGCTGATCCACTTCTGGGGCGTGCAGCCCGAGAACCCAGCCGAGCTGCGCGCCGCCATCGCCCAGCGCGGACTCCGACCGTCGGCGAAGATCTACGACCGTCTCGCGCACTACAGGACGCTCATCCCGATGAGCCGAGAGGAGTTCGCGCGCCACGCCGCCGTCATCTACCCGGGCGGCGTCCGTCCGGGCCTGAACCCGAACTTCGGCGAAGGCTGGTACTACGTCTGGATGCAGAAGTACGACCGCTCGCACGGCGAAGCCGCCAGGGCGGCGCTGCAGAGGATCCTCGACATCTACTTCCCATATGGCCGCCCAAGACGGTGATCCAGGAATCCTGCCTCGGAGGCCGAGGCCCCGTTGGGCGAGGGCTTTGCGGAGGATGCCTTGCCCGGCAGAAGCTCCTGCAGGAAAGCCAGAGAGGCGGAGAGAAGTGTGACGTCAGCTATGTTCAAGGGAACGAACCGAGGCATTCCGTCGTGGACGGTCGCCGCCGCTTTGGCGCTGCCGCTCGCGGCTCTGGGCCCGGGCGCCTTGTCGCGC
>DPBN01000220.1 GCA_003516955.1 Armatimonadota bacterium
TTCGGTGTGTACATGGCCGCCTCGATCGGCAGCGAGACCACGGCGGCCGCCGCGGGGGCCGTCGGCCGGGTGCGGCGCGACCCCTTCGCGATGCTGCCGTTCTGCGGCTACCACATGGGTGAGTACTTCGCCCACTGGCTGCACTTCGGTCGCCGCCTGACCGAGCCGCCGCGCATCTTCGTGGTCAACTGGTTCCGAACGGACGAGAGCGGCAAGTTCGTATGGCCCGGGTTCGGCCAGAACATGCGCGTCCTGCGGTGGATCGTGGAGCGGGTGCGGGGCGAGGCCCACGCGGTGGAGTCCCCGATCGGTTGGATGCCTCGCTACGAGGACATCGACTGGCGCGGCCTGCCGTTCCCCAGGGACACGTTCCGGGACCTGATGGCGGTGGACCGCGACCAGTGGAGCAGCGAGATCCTCGCCCAGACCGAGCTGTTCAACCGGCTGTACGACCGCCTGCCCAAGGAGTTCCTGTTCGTCAAGGAGCTCCTGCTCTCCAACATCTGGCGGGCCCCGAAGCACTGGGAGCAGCTGGCCGAACCGGACGCGGGGCTATAATCCCCAGCGCATGACGGAAATCCAGCTGCGAGCGGCGCTGTGCGAGGTCGGCCGGAGGCTGTGGCAGCGCGGCCTGGTCGGCGCTTCGGAGGGCAACGTGAGCGCCCGCCTGAGCGCCCGGCAGATCCTCTGCACGCCGTCGGGCGTCAGCAAGGGCCACCTCAAGCCCGACGACATCGTGGTGGTCGACACCGGCGGGAACGTCGTGCGCGGCGGCGAGCCGAGCGTCGAGACGGCCCTGCACCTGCACATCTACCGCCGACGCCCCGACTGCCAGGCCATCGTCCACGCCCACCCGCCCATCGCGACCGGCATGGCCCTCGCCGGCGAGGACATCCCCGACAACGTGCTGCCGGAGGCCGCCATCGTGCTGGGCAGCGTCGCCTTCGTGCAGTTCGCTCTCCCGGGCACGCCCGAGGTGCCCGCCGCGATCGACCCGCTGTTGGACGACCACAAGACGTTTCTGCTGAGCCACCACGGGGCGCTGACCCTGGGAAGGGACCCGTTCGACGCCTACGCGCGCATGGAGACGCTGGAGCGGGTCGCGCACATGCTGCTGATCGCGCGCCTGCTGGGCGGCGCGAGGCCGATGCCGGGCGAGGCGTTCGACCACCTGCTCAAGACGGCGCTCAACGGCGAGCTGTAGGCGCGCTTTCCGCCCGGCCGTAGGTTCATACTTTAACGGATGAACCCGTACGGCCGCTTTGACGACGAGAGCCGCGAGTACGTGATCGTGCGCCCGGACACTCCCCTGCCTTGGATCAACTACCTCGGCATGGAGGACTTCTTCGGGATCGTCTCGAACACCGCCGGCGGCTACTGCTTCTACAAGGACGCCCGGCTTCGGCGTGTCACCCGCTACCGCTACAACGACCTTCCGCTCGATTCGAACGGGCGCTACCTGTACGTGCGCGACGGCGACGACGTCTGGTGCCCGATGTGGAAGCCCGTTCGAGCCGATCTGGAGCGGTACGAGTGCCGCCACGGCCTCGGCACGACGACGATCCTCGGGCGGCGCTGCGGAGTGGAGGTCGAGGTGCGCTACTTCGTACCCCTCGGCTTCGACTGCGAGGTGTGGGACGTGCGGGTCCGCAACGTCTCGTCCGACCGCAAGTCGCTCCGGCTGTGGGGGTTCGTCGAATGGTGCCTGTGGAACGCGCTGGACGATATGACCAACTTCCAGCGGAATTACTCCACAGGACAGGTCGAGGTCGAACCCCAGACGGTGTTCCACGTGACCGAGTATCGGGAGCGGCGGAACCACTTCGCCTATTTCCACTGCTCGGTGCCGACCTCGGGGTTCGACACCAGCCGCGACGCGTTCGTCGGCCTGTACAACACGCTGGCCGATCCGATCGGCGTGCGGCTGGGTTGCCGGGGTTCCATCGCCCACGGCTGGCAGCCGGTCGGCGTGCACCAGGTGGACCTCGAACTCGATCCGGCCCAGGACGCTCGGTTCCATTTCCTCCTCGGCTACGCCGAAAACCCCGATGCGGAGAAGTGGGAGTCCAAGGGCGTCGCCAAAAAGGCTCCGTTCCGGCGCGTCGCCGAGCGTCTGGCCACCTCGCAGGACGTGGACGCGGCGTACGATGCGCTCCGGGCGCGCTGGGACGACCTGTTGGGCGTGTTCCATTGCGAGGTTCCGGACGAGCACGTGAGCCGCATGGCCAACGTCTGGAACCAGGCGCAGGTGATGGCCACTTTGAACCTGTCGCGGTCGGCCTCGCTCTACGAGTCGGGGATCGGCCGAGGCATGGGCTACCGCGACAGCAACCAGGACCTGCTGGGCGTGGTGCACCTGCAGCCCGAGAGGGCCCGGCAGAGGATCCTCGACCTCGCCGCCACCCAGCTGAGCGACGGCTCCTGCTACCACCAGTACCAGCCTCTCACCAAGCAGGGCAACGCCGAGGTGGGGATGGGGTTCAACGACGATCCCCTGTGGCTGCCCCTCAGCGTGCACGCCTACCTGGCGGAGACCGGGGACTTCTCCATCTTGATCGAGCGGTGCCCCTACAGCGACCAACCGGACAGCTGCGCCACCCTGATGGACCACTTGGAGCTGTCGATGGACTTCACGTGGCGGAACCGCGGGCCGCACGGCCTGCCGCTGATCGGTCACGCGGACTGGAACGACTGCCTGAACCTGAACTGCTTCTCCACGACGCCCGGCGAGAGCTTCCAGACCGCTGGAGACATCGAGGGCAGCGTGGCCGAGTCGGTCATGATCGCCGGCCTGTTCTGCTACGCGTCGCTCAAGATGGCGGACCTCTATCGCCACCTGGGGCGGGAGGAGGATGCCGAGCGGGCGTTGGAGCGCCGCGAGGAGATGGTCCGAGCGATCGACGCGCACGGTTGGGACGGCGACTGGTTCCTGCGGGCCTACGACGCCCGCGGCCGCAAGATCGGCTCCAAGGACTGCGACGAGGGGCGGATCTTCATCGAGAGCCAAGGCTGGTGCATCCTCGGAGGCGTGGGCCTGGAGGACGGGCGGGCGCTCCGAGCGCTGG
>DPBN01000039.1 GCA_003516955.1 Armatimonadota bacterium
GCGCCGACTGAGAAGCATCGACACGCGGCTGTGGGCGCTCGACGCGTCGCAGGTTCTGGCGTGGAACACGGCGCTCGGGCTCTTGGCCGCTTGGAAGGACAAGGGCCTTGTTCCAGCCGTCGCCGTCGTCGCCTTGGCGTTCTTCCAGAAACGGTCGCTCCGGCGCTTGAACTCACCGGAGGGTTTCGCGGCCCAGTGGAGGGCTGTTTTGGAGCGCGAACGCTCGGAAAGGTGAATCTCCCGAAAATCGGACCGAACTTTTCGAGACTGCCGATGCGTCCTTGCATTGGCAACGCAAACAAGATGGCCTCCGATCGCGGCGAGCGACGAGAGGTAGAGACCTATCCTCCCCCTTAGGCTCCTCCCTTAGCATCGGAGGAGCCGTTTTTTCGATGCGGAAGGGCCTAGAGGGGCTTGCGGGCTTCCACCAGGTCGTCCATCGTGCCGTTCGCCTCCAGAACACGCGGCGGCTCGAAACCGGCCTCCCGCAGCAGCTCTTGCAGCTCTTTCAGGGAGTAGGTCCTGCCGCCCGCCGTTCCCGCGAGCATGTTCACGGCGAACAGCGCGCCGGCCCTGGGCGACGTGCGATCGTCCGACATCAGATGGTCCCGGATGACGATCCTCCCGCCGGGCTCGAGGGCCTCGCGGCACTTGCGGAAGAGAACGAGGTTCTCATCAGGGCCGTTCATGTGGATGATCGCGGAGAGAAGCGCCAGATCGTGCCCACCGGGCAGTGGATCCCTGCGCAGATCGCCCGCGACGATGCGGACCCGGTCCGACAGCCCCTCCTCCGCCATTCGCCGCTGCGCGAGGGGGACGACCTCCGGAAGGTCGAACAGCGTCGCCTCGGCGCTCGGGTTCGCCCGAAGGAAGGCGATCGTGTAGGTGCCGGAGGCGCCACCGACGTCGAGAAGACGAGCGGACTCCTCGGGGCGCAAGGCTGCGATCGTGCGGTGCGCCTTGCCTCGGCCGAGCACGTGCATCGCTCCGATGAAGGCAGCGGTTCGGTCCAGCGCCGGCGCGTCCGGGGGCAGGGGCCCTACCTTGTCCGTGAGGCCGGACCAGGTCTTCCAGAGGCCGGCGAGGTGCAGAACGTAGGGAAGCACGGTGTCCGGTGAGTCGGCGGAAAGATGGAGCTCGGCTTCCGGGGTGTCGGTGTAGCGGCCTTGCTGCTTGGTCAGGCACCCCATCGACGTCAGGGCGTCCAGCAGGATTTCAGTCGCCGAAGCGTTCCAGCCTCGCTCTTGGGCGAGCTCCTCGGCGGAGACGGCACGACCCTTGAGGAGGGTGAACAGATCGAGCTCGGCGGCCGTCAGGAGAACCCTGGCCTCCATGAATCCGCGCACCCGATCCAGAATGCCCTCCAGCCACGGACGGTTCGTCGATTCCATATGGCTGGAACGATACCTTCGTGAAGTTCGTCCATTGCGGTAAGGTTTCACGAGAGATGCGGTTGGACGGTCGGTTTTGGGTTGGCTTCTTCGCCGGCGTTGCCACGGTGGCGACGGTTTTGGCCGTCCGGCGGGCGCTTCACGGAGAGGACCCGGAGGAGCTCGTGGAGTCGCTGAGCAAGAAGCTGGCCACCCTCGAGTCCAGCGTGGGGATCGGCGGCCTCAGCGAGCTCCTCGGCGACGAGCAACGGGGCTGAACGTCCCCCGCCACCTGGTTAGGCGAGCGGCCGCCGGCGCAACGATGCCGCCGCCAAGGCTGCGGCCTCGATCAGTTGCGAGACGGTGAGCGACGCCGCCGCGGCCACAACACCGGCCACTCCAAGTCGGGGCGCCACCGCATAGAGGAGCGCGACGAGAACCGCGATGCCGAGCAACATCGCCCAGAGGCGACTCGACGAGCGGTGTTCTGCGGCGAGCACGCCCCGGAAGAACCCCAGGGCGACACCGATCGCCGGAAGCAGGATGCTTGCGGCCACGCCTGCGCGGGCGAGAGGGACTAGGTCGGAAGGGACCCGGAGAATCGACTCGAACAGGTGCCGATCCAAGCCGAGGATCCACGCCGAGCCGAGCACGGCGGTGAGCGCGGACGCCAGCAGAACGGAGAACCAGGCCAGCGCGTGGAGTCCCCGGCGTTCGTCGTACAGCGCGATCACCGTTTCTGGCAGGGCGAAGGGGATGATGCGCACGATCCCGACGAGCGTGATCGCCACCTGCCAGGCGGCCATCGACCGCACGCTGTCGGGCATCCTCGCCAAGGCCGAGCCCAGCAGAGGCGTGACGGTGAGGCTCACCATCGTGGTCGCGGTGAGGGGCAGGTGGAAGCGCAGGAGGTGCCCGAGCGGAACCCCGGCAGAATCGGAGGTCTGGGAGTAGCGCTCGCGGATCAGGGGTTGCACGATCCAGCTCACGAAGAGGGACTCGACGGCGACGGAGCACACCAGTGCGATGGCCGTGGACTCGAGCGCCGGCACGCCCGCCAGTCGGAACAGCCCGAAGCCGACGAGACCGATCGTCGCCAAACGGAGGGTCGTGCCGAGGACGATCGGCCTCGTGTTGCCGCTACGGATGAGCAGGCCTTGCTGGAACCGCCTCCAGCCGATCAGCGCGCTCCAGGGAAGCATGATCCGCAGCGGCAGGTGGACGGCCTGCGCCACTTCCTCCGGCAAGCCCAGAGCCGATCTCGCGAGGAACCAGTAGAGCGGTGTGAACGCGACGATCCCGTGCGCCACGGTCACCCAGACCATCATGGCCAGGGTGAACCTGCGTACCCTCAGAAAGTCAGGTCGGCTCCGGGCGAAGGCCGTGCTGGTGGAGAGGAGGTCGATGACGGGACTCTCGATCCAGATGGATACCGCCATCAGGATCAGGAACCCGGCGGCACCGATCGCGGGTTGGTCGCTTCGGGAGAGGATCGCCATGGCGATCGGGGCCTCGAGGCTCATGAACATCCACGAGACCGCCAAGGGCCAGAACAGTCTTGCTACGGCCGCGACGCCGTCGCGAGGAAGGGGAACCAACGGGGGTAGAGTCTACTCAGGAGCTTCGGAATGCGTCACGGCACGGAGGCCCGATGAGTCTGAAGGCGCGGATCAGGACCTTTCTGGACACCAGGCACGCCCTCGGGTTCGGTGGCGCCCGCGAGATTCTCAAGTACATCGGGCCTGGTCTTTTGGTCACGGTCGGATTCATCGACCCGGGGAACTGGGCCGCGAACGTGGCGGCGGGCGCTCAGTACGGCTACCAGCTGCTGTGGATGGTCACGCTCTCGACCATCATGCTGATCCTGCTGCAGCACAACGCGGCGCACCTCGGGATCGCCACGGGCCTGTGCCTCTCCGAGGCGGCGTCCAAGCACCTGAAGCCGGCGGCCTCGCGCACGGTGCTGGGGTCCGCCATGCTGGCCTCGGTTTCGACGGCCCTGGCGGAGCTGCTCGGCGGCGCGATCGCCTTGGAGATGCTGTTCGGGATCCCCATCCGGATCGGCGCGGGGATGGTGCTGGCCGTCGTGCTGTACGTGCTGTTCAGCAACACCTACCGGCGGCTGGAGAGGCTGATCATCGGCTTCGTGTCCCTGATCGGCCTCTCGTTCCTGTTCGAGCTGTCGCACGTGAGCGTTGACTGGGCTCAGGCGGGGCGCGGATGGGTTGTGCCCGCGTTCCCCCAAGGCTCGATTCCATTGATCATGAGCGTCTTGGGCGCGGTGGTCATGCCGCACAACCTCTTCCTCCACTCGGAGGTGATCCAGAGCAGGCAGTGGCAGCTGGAGCGGCCCGAGGTGATCGAGAGGCAGCTGAAGTACGAGTTCGTCGACACGCTGTTCTCGATGATCGTCGGATGGGCCATCAACAGCTCGATGATCCTCGTCGCGGCGGCCGTGTTCTTCCGCCACGGCGTTCAGGTCACGGAGCTTCAGCAGGCCGAGCAGATGCTGAGGCCGCTGCTCGGGAACGCCGCCGCGGTGGTCTTCGCGGTGGCTTTGCTGCTCGCCGGCCTCGCCTCGAGCGTCACGGCCGGGATGGCAGGCGGCTCGATCCTGGCCGGGATGTTCGACGAGCCGTACAGCATCAAGGACATGCACACGCGGGCGGGCGTGTGGTTCACCCTCGTGGGGGCCTACGTTGCCATCCTCTTCATCGCCAACCCGTTCCAAGGGCTGCTGGTCAGCCAGATGCTTCTGAGCGTGCAGCTGCCGATCACGATCTTCCTTCAGATCAGGTTGACCTCGAGCGCCGCCGTCATGGGCAGGTTCCGCAACTCGCGCACGGACAGCGTGCTGCTCTGGGCAACCGGCCTGGTGGTCTCCGCGCTGAACGTCCTGCTGTTGTGGAGCGTCGTGACGGGGGCCGGCTAGCCGCCCTCGGCGAAGC
>DPBN01000038.1 GCA_003516955.1 Armatimonadota bacterium
CGCCTCGATCGCGGCGTTCAGAGCCAGAAGGTTGGTCTGTTCGGCGATCTGCTCGATCGACTGCACGATCGCGCCGATCTGCTGGCTCGCCTCGTCCAGCTCGCGCACCTGCGAGGCCGAGGCCTCCACCTGATGGTTGATTCTCTGGTTCGCGACGACGATCTCTTCGACGCGCCGCCGGCCCTCACCGGCGAATGCTGCGGCCGTCTGGGCGGCCGAGGCAACCTGCCCGATCGCTTCCGTAGCCTGCTTCAGCTGAGCATCCGCTCCGCGCACCTGGCTGGCCTGAGACTCGCTCGCCCCCTTGACCTCCTGCACCGAACGCTCCAGGCGCTCCACGATCGACGCCGCCTCGCCTGCGCTGGTCGCGAGGCGCTCGCTGCCCTGGGCGATCTCGGTGCTCGCGCGGCCCGACTGCTCCGTCGCGGCCGACAGCGCGCCCGAGGTCTCCTCCACCTGCAGCGCCGCCGCGCGCAGCTGCTCCACCATCGCGGCCAGGTTGCGGCGCGACTCGTTGTAGCCATCGATCGCCTTGCCAATTGCCTCCCTGAGCTCGTTGCACGTCCGCATCATGTGCCCGAGGTCGTCGTTGGTGCGCACGTCCAGTGGCTGAGTATGGACCTTCGCTGGAACCGAAAGATCGCCTCGGCCGAGTGCCTCCAACGCTTGGCGGAGGTCCTGAACACAGCCGTTGTACATCTTCGTGAGCTGCTCCGACAGCACCCGGGTGGCCCCGCCGACGGTCCGGCCGAGGAACGTCGCGACGACGATCGCGATCAGCGCCGCCGCGAGCCCGAGGCCCAGCATCTGGGTCCTCAGCGCCGCCGCGGCCGCCAGCGCCTCCTTGGACCGCGTCTCCGCGAGCTTCTCGTTGTAGGCCACGAGCTTGTCCAGAGCGGGCTCCAGCACGTTCTGGGCGTGGTCGCGGTTCTTGCTCTCGATGTACACGCTGGCCTCAGCCTTCTTCCCTGCGGCCACAAGGTCGAGGAAGCCCTTGTCCACCTCCAGGTATCCCTCCCAGGCCTTCTTCGCCGCCCCGAAGTTCTTCCGGTCCTCCTCGGTCACGATGCTCTTCTCGTAGGACGCGAGGTGCTCCTCGACCGGCTTCTTCGCCTCCTCGATCTCCTGCAGACCCTTGCGGATCTCCTCCGGCTTGTCGTTGATCAGCACGCGGTAATGCCGCATGCGGAACCGAAGGATCTCTGCGTAGGCCTGCTTCGCATCGGACACCCCGGCGAGAGCCTCGTCGCGCAGCGTTCGCACGACCGACTCGTTGCGCGAGGCCCCGCGGATCGCCACCGCAGCCATCGCGACCATCAGCGCCAACACCACGCCGAAGCCCAGAGCGAGCTTCGTCGACGTCTTCAGGTTGAGAATCCAGCCCAACTTTCGCCTCCTGTTGCGTGGCCGCCCTCCGTCGGGCGGCCGTCCAAGGTACCCATCGGCCGCTTTTCTTTAGGTCAAAACCCACTTTGTTTGCTTCCAACTTCTCTTGCTCGAAAATGGACAATTTTCCCAACATGGCCCTTCTTGGGGTCTTCGAGGCGTCGAGAATCACCGACGGAGGAGCAGGAGGTCGGGAAGATGGCCAAGCCACAGTGGAGCGAGGCGTTCAGCGTCGGCGACGTGGAGGTCGACGCCCAGCACAGGATGCTGTTCGAGCTGCTCGGGACCCTGATGGAGCTGGCCGCCAAGCCGGACGCCACCCGCCGGGAACTGACCGAGGCCGTCCACGGTCTGACCACTTACGCCCGGGTGCACTTCGATACCGAGGAAGAACTGTGGATGGTCCGCGCGCCCCAGCACTACGTGGGGCACCGGCGCAAGCACGAGGCGTTCCGAGCCCGCGCGGCCGAGCTGGAGCGCGACTTGGAGGCGGGCCAACCGATCGATCCGCTGATGCTTGCGGCCGAGCTGCAGGCCTGGGTCGTGCAGCACCTGATGGTCGAAGATCAGCTCCTCAAGCCCGGCGCAGCCTGACTGAAGCCTCCCGCAGGGCCGAAGCGAGATCCGCGGCGCGCTCCGGCCCCAGCGCCTCGGCGGCCTCCTGTTCGATCCTGTCGAGCGCGGCCAGCACCCTCGCCAGGGCCTCGGATCCCGCGGGCGTCAGCTGGATGCGCCGCACCCGGGCGTCCGACGGATCCTCCTGCTGCATCACCCAACCTTGGCGCACCGCCACCCGCAGCGTTTCGCACAGCGTGGGCGGGCTGATCCCTAGCCGACGGGCCAGCTCGGCTTGGTGCGACCGGCCCCGTGCCGCGTGCACCGCGCTCAGCAGCTCGAACGCGCTCAGCGTCAACCCGGCCGCCTTCAGATCCGGCTCCAGCCGCTCCGCGACCGTCTCGTAGAACAGGGCCGCCTCCGCCACCAGGCTCAGCGGACCGTCGGACCTCATGCGCCGAGCATACCGGACCGGCCGCGAGGTGCCAAGATGAAGGGCCATGGAATCGTTCGAAGCGATCGATCGGCTGCTGGACCAAGCCATCGCCGAGGGGCACTTCTCCGGGGCCGCCTACGCCCTCGGCAACCGCGACCGGTTCTGGACCGGCTATCGGGGTCGCGTCTCCCTGCGCCCCGACGCCCCCGCCGTGGGACCCGACACCCTGTGGGACATGGCGAGCGTGACCAAGGTGATGGCCACCACCCCCGCCGCGATGCTCCTCTGCGACGACGGCTCGATGCACCTGGAACAGCCCGTCGCCGACTTGCTGGAGACGTTCCGCGAGGGCGACCGCCGCTGGGTCAAGATCCGCGACCTGCTGCTGCACGAGTCCGGCCTCCCGGCCTACGCGACGCTCACCGACACGCCAGGCCCCGAGGCCGCGATCGCCAAGGCACTCCGCCTCAAGTTCGCCTACGAAACCGGCAAGGACACGGTCTACAGCTGCATCGGCTTCGTCACGCTTTGGCGCTGCGTCGAGAAGGCTTGCGGAACGACCATGCCCAACCTGCTCCGCGAGCGGCTGTACGAGCCGCTGGGCATGCGCTCCACGCTGTACCTCCCCACGGCGGAGGGGCGCCGGCGATGCGCCGCGACGGAAAAGCTGGACGACGGCCGCAGGAAGCTGGAACAGAGCCGCAACCTGGTCAGCCCCGACCCGGAGTACATCCAGGGCGTCGTGCACGACCCGGTCGCGCTGTGCGTCGGCGGAGTCAGCGGCAACGCCGGTCTCTTCTCCACCGCCGAAGACACCGCCCGCTACCTGCAGATGCTGCTCCGCAGGGGTGCCGGGCCCAACGGACAGCTGATCTGCGCCCGCACGGTCGAGCTCTGGACCCGCCGCAACAGCCCCCGATCCACCAGGGCCCTCGGCTGGGACACGAAGTCGCCAGAGGGCTCGTCGGCAGGAACCAAGTTCAGCCTGGCCAGCTTCGGCCACACGGGGTACACCGGTACCTGCGTGTGGGTCGATCCTGAGAACGGCCTGTTCGCGGCGCTCCTGACGAACCGGGTCCATCCCACCAGCACGAGGTTCGAGGCCTTCGCGCCTGTCCGACCGAAGTTCCACGACTTGGCGTTCGACCTCATCGGCCCGAAGCCCGCCGACCGAGCGGGGTAAGGTGCCGCCATCTGCTTTGGGAGGCTACGAATGCTGAAGGAGTTCCGAGAGTTCGCGATCAAGGGCAACATGGTCGACATGGCGGTCGGCATCATCCTGGGAGGCGCGTTCGGCGGCGTGGTGAAGGCGCTGGTGGAGTTCATCCTCATGCCGCCGATCGGACTGCTGGTGGGAGGCGCCGACTTCGCCAACCTGTTCGTCGTGCTCCGTGAGGGCCCCACGAAAGGCCCCTACCCGTCGCTGGACGCGGCCACGAAGGCGGGAGCGACCGTTCTGGCCTACGGCTCGTTTCTGAACGCCCTGATCAACTTTCTGATCGTGGCGTTCGCGGTGTTCCTGCTGGTCAAGGGCGTCAACCGGTTGCGGCGAGAGAAGGCCGACGAGCAGGCTCCCGAGGCGCCGCCCGAGCCGACGGCGGAGGAGAGGCTGCTCGCGGAGATCCGCGACCTGTTGGCCCAAAACCGCGGCTGAAGAGCGGTTCGCGCAGTACAATGGGGAGGCGTTCGAGGATGAGACGCCTCCTTGTCTTGATCGCCGCAGGGATCGCGGCGCACGCGCCCGCCGCACTGGAGCCGGATTGGCCGGTCCGCTTGGCGCTGTTCCAAGGCGGACCCGAGATCCAGGCGTTCGAGCGCGGCGGAGAGCTCCTCGTCCGGCCGGAGGATCTGCGCGTGCTCGGCTTGGGCGTCCAGGTGGACGGGGCCATGGCCGAGGTCACCCGCGGCGACTCCCGCGTGCGGGCGCCGCTCCACCCCCGAACGAGCAAGCTCGCGATCGAGCCCGTGGCCCAGGCGCTCGGCCTGCAGCTCCGCAAGCCTTCCGCAGAGGCCCCGCAGGCGGCGCTCCTCGCCACCGTCACGCGGATCTTCGCGGACGCCAACGGCTTCGGCTTCGAGTGCAGCCATCCGGTGCAGGTCCGGTCGTTCCAGCTGCGAAATCCCAGCCGCCTCGTGGTGGACCTCAAGGGTGCGAAGCTCAGTCCGTCCGCCTCGCTC
>DPBN01000158.1 GCA_003516955.1 Armatimonadota bacterium
CCTCGACGGGTGTTCTGGAAGCCAACGAGGAGCCCCACGTGAGCGCGGCGCCCGCAACGGGATCCATCGCCCTTGCCGCCACCGTCGCCCCCGGCGAGACGGTCTCGCTACCGGTCTGGATCGTCTGGCACAACCCCAACTTCGAGCACTATTGGCACGTTCCGCCCAGGCCGGTCTGGAGGAACTACTACGCCACGCTGTTCGCCGACTGCCGCGCGGTCTTGGACTACCTCGCGGTCCACTACGAGCGGCTGGAGAGCGAGACGCGGAAGTTCGCGGCGGCCCTCTACGGCTGCAGCCTCCCTCCTGCTGCGCTGGACGCCGTCGCGTCGCAGCTTTCGGTGCTCAAGTCGACCACCTGTCTGCGCTTGGAGGACGGCACCTTCTACGCCTGGGAGGGATGCTCGCCGCAGTCGGGGTGCTGCGAGGGCACCTGCACCCACGTGTGGAACTACGCGCAGGCCCTCGCCTACCTCTTTCCGAGCTTGGAGAGGAGCGTGCGCGAGGCGGACTACCGCATCAACCTGCATTCGGACGGCCATATGACGTTCCGTATGCCCCTGCCGCTCGGCGTGCTGCCACGGGCGGACTTCCACGCCGCAGGCGACGGGCAGCTCGGTGGAATCCTGAAGGTCTATCGGGAGTGGAGGATCAGCGGCGACACCGAATGGCTGCGCAGGCTGTGGCCGAGCGTCCGGCTGGCGCTGGAGTACGCCTGGAAGGCTTGGGACAGGGACCGGGATGGCCTGCCGGAACGCCCGCAGCACAACACCTACGACATCGAGTTCTACGGCCCCAACACGCTGGTGGGCAGCTTCTACCTGGCGGCTCTGCGGGCCGGCGAGGAGATGGCCAGGACGCTAGGAGAGGAGGACGCCGCGCGGGAGTATCGACGAATCTTCGAGGCGGGACGCCGCGCCACGGAGGAGCGCCTGTTCAACGGTGAGTTCTATGTCCAAGAGGTCTGGGTGGAAGGCGTCGATCCGCAGGAGAAGCCGTGGTCCGGGATCGGCCTGAATCCCGAGCACCCCTCCTATCCGAAGTACCAATATGGAATCGGGTGTCTCGCGGACCAGCTGATCGGCCAGTGGTACGCCCGCATGCTGGGGCTGGGAGACCTTTACGACCCGGACCACATCCGCGGGGCGTTGCAGTCGATCTTCCGCTACAACTTTCGAGAGGGCTTCTTCGATCACGCCAACGTGCAGCGCATCTACGCGACCAACGACGAGAAGGGGCTGGTGCTGTGCACTTGGCCTCACGGCGGCCGACCGGCGCTGCCGTTCCCCTATTCCGACGAGGTCTGGCCGGGCTTCGAGTACCAGGTCGCCTCGCACATGGTCTACGAAGGGCTGCTGGAGGAGGCGGGGCGGATCGTCGAGGGCACGCGTGGTCGCTTCGACGGCTCGCGACGCAGTCCATGGAACGAGTTCGAGTGCGGCAACCACTATGCGCGGTCGCTGGCCAGCTTCGCGTTGCTGTTGGCGTACTCCGGATTCCAGTGCCACATGGCCGAGGGGCGGATCGAGTTCTCACCGCGGTTGCAGGGCGACGTGCGGTTCCTGCTGTCCGTGGACTCCGGCTGGGGGGTGTACGAGCGTGCGGGCAGCTCCGCACGGTTGACGGTGCTGGGTGGCGGCCTTCGGCTTAGCTCCTTTGGCCATGGCTTGGGCGGGCCGGCGAAGGAGGTTCTCTTGGGCGGAAAGCCGATCGAGTTTCGAGCCGAGGACCGCCTGGTGTGCTTCGGTAGCCCCGTGGAGATCACGGCTGGCGAAACCCTCGAGGTGAAGGCCTGAGCCGACCCGCGCGATTCTAGCCTCGCAGCTCGCTGGCGATCGCGTCGGCGAAGCCCGATGTGCTGGCGTCTCCGCCAAGGTCGCCCGTCTTGATGCCCCTGGCGAGGGTCGCCTCGAGCGCGCCCTCGATCGCAGCCTTCTTGTCCATTTCTCCCAGGTGGCCCAGCATCATGGTCGCGCTGAGCAACAGCGCCGTGGGGTTGGCCTTGTTCAAGCCGGCGAGCGGAGGCGCGGAGCCGTGAACGGCCTCGAAGATCGCGCACTTCGTGCCGATGTTCGCCCCCGGCGCAACCCCCAGACCGCCCACCATGCCGGCGCACAGGTCCGAGAGGATGTCGCCGTACAGGTTCTCGGTCACGAGCACGTCGTACTCCCGCCAGCGGGTGACCAGGTGCATGCACTGGGCGTCCACGATCATGTCGTTCGCCTCGATCTCGGGGTATTCCTCGGCGATTCGCTGGAATGTGCGGAGGAACAGTCCGTCCGAGATCTTCATGATGTTCGCCTTGTGCACGGCGGTCACCTTGCGACGGCCGTTCGCTCGCGCGTAGTCGAAGGCTGCCCGACAAATCCGCTCGCAGCCCGTCTGCGAGATGATCTTGAGCGTGTACGCGACGGTCGGGGTGGCCATGTACTCCACCTGGCCGTACAGGTCCTCCGTGTTCTCGCGGAAGATCACCAAGTCGGTATCGGGGAAGAGGGTTGGAATGCCTCTCAGGCTCCGGATGGGGCGCACGCAGGCGTACAGGTCCAGCCTCTTGCGCAGGGTGACGTTCGGGCTGACGCTGCCCTTGCCGATGGGCGTGGTCATGGGCGCCTTCAGACCGACCCCGACCTCGGCGAGAGCCGCGAGGGTCTCCTCGGGGACCAGCGGGCGGCCTTGCTCTACGCAAGCCAGCCCAGCCTCCAGCTCCACCCAATCGAGGTCCACGCGCGCCGCGGCGAAGACGCGGAGGACAGCATCCACGATCTCTGGCCCGATGCCGTCCCCGCGGATCAGACAAACCTTTCGTCCCACTCCACTCTCCCGTCGTTTTCAGTAGGGCTGGCTGAACAGATCCACGCCATCCTTCCGATACAGCTTCTGGCTCTTGGTCCACACCCAGCCCGCGGCCGTCAGCTCTGCGAGCAGCTCGTCGACCTGGCGATCCTCAACCTGCTCCTCGCTTAGGAACCGAACGCGCGGCCAGTCGATGAGGTCGATGTCCGGCGCGGGGGGCGGGTAGACGCGGGTGCCACGGTTGGAGATCAGCTCCAGGCGGAAGGGGCCGATCTGCGTGGGAAGCTCCGGCGTTTCCGGCGTCCACAGGAACACGTCCACACCGCACAGGATCATCCGCACCAAACCTCCTCGAGCATGTCCGAGGCATTGTATCCGAAGCCGCCGAGGCCGGATTGGGTCACCGACTGGCCGCAGCGCGAGCCAAAGGTATCATGCGGGCCGGTCTCACAGTCCCATGGACGAATTCGAAGACGCCTTTACCGCATCGCTCGAGCATCCCCAGATCGACATCACCTTCGATTCCGCAGGGAGGATGGCGAGCCTGTGGCTGCACGCCGAGGAACCGAATGCGACGGGACAGGAGCTCGACCTGCTGTGTCCCAACGTGCAGTTCGGCGAGGAGCATGCGCGGGACTATTCGCCGGGAACCATCCTGATCGGCGTTCGGTCGGGGCCGGACGAGCCTTGGATTCTCAGTCGGAACCGCGGGCTGGAGAACTGCGACGAGTCCATCGGCGGTGCGGAGGTTCAGATGACCTACGATATGGGGCTCCTGCCTTGGATCAGCGCCGAGGGCGTGTTCCGATCGGTGGTGGGGCCGCGGGGCTGCGTTCAGTGGGAGGTCACGCTGACCAACACGAGCTCCAGGCCCGTGGAGATCGGCGAACTAGCCTTCCCGATGGCCTTCAACAACGTGTACTGGGCGCCGGCGAGGGATGGGGCGAGCCTCCGCGAGCTTTGGAACTCCCGTTGCTTCATCCACAAGGCGGTGTGCGGGGCTGCCAGCTACCTCTATGTGACGGGTATGGATCCGGTCGGCCCGGGACTGTTGGTGCACCCCGCCGGCGACACCGAATGGGAGTTCTATTCGTCCGTGGCCGGCTCCCTGAACACGGCCTATCGGTGGGGCGGCATTCCCGTCGTGTTCGTCCACAGCAAGGCTGCGCTGGAGCGGGAGGGCTGGCCGACCTGGTTCAACCGGCACACGTCCGTGGTGATGGAGCCTGACGAGAGCCGCACGTACCGCACGGAGTTTCGGTTGGCGCACCGCGATCGCTTCGACGGCACAGCCGAGGCCCTGATTGCCGCGGGTCGGCCGACCATGCGCCTGTTCCCGAGCGCCGTGTCTCCGCACGACGTGGGCGTCGGCATCGAGATCGCCGGTTGCCAGCCGAAGCGCTTCTTCTACGACGTTCCGGTGGAGGAGGAGACGGACGCGGACGAGGAGGGCGGCTTCTGCTTCGTGCGGTCGGAGAGGCCGGGTCCGGTGCGGGTCGCGTTCGAGGACGACCGGGGGAGGGTCAGCTATGCCCACGTGCTCCTCGTCGAGCCGATCGAGCGGCTGATCGATCGCCGTGCGGAATGGATCGTCGCCAACCAGGTTCACGAGGAGCCCGGAACCCTGTTCCACGGCGCCATCCTGCCGGTCGAGCTGACCACGATGCGGAGGGCCGTGGAGGTGGGTGGGATGGCCGGGTCGTTCGCCGTGGAGTGCGGCATGGCCGACGCGCTGTTCCTGGCGGAGAAGAACACCTTTCGAGCCAGGCGGACCGAGGTGCGCGCCTTGGACGGTTATCTGGAGCAGTTCGTCCGCGACGACATCCAGAACCCGCTGGACGATATGGTGGGGAGCGTGCTGACCGACGACCACACGGTGGCCTACAACGCGTCCCGACCGACCGCCTATTGCCTGCTCTTCAACCTGTACCGGGCGATGGCTCAGGTTGCCCGCTCGTATGGGGAGACGGCGAAGGGCCCGGACGAGTACCTCCGATGCGCGTTCCGGACGGCGAGGGCCCTCTACCGGCACTGCCTCGACAGGTCGTTCCGCGATCGGGGCCTCGTTCTCCTGGCGGGCATCTGGGAGCTGATCCGGGAACTCCGCCTGGAGGGGATGCGGTCCGAGGCGGACGAGCTGGAGGAGCGGGCGGTCCAACGGGCCACGGAGGTGCTGCGCGAGGACTACCCGTATGCCGGCGAATCCGTATGGGACACGACAGGGTTCCAGGACCTCATGGCTTCGGCGATGGCCCTTCGCTACGCGGACCACGCCGAGCGCATTTCCCGATGCGTTTTCTCCGGGCGCCCGCTGGCACCCAGCTGGTGGTGGTGCGGATCCGACCTCCGCTTCTGGGACGACTCGGACGGCTTCACGCACCCCGTGCTCACGGACAAGGGGGAGCTGTGCCACGGCTACACGTCGGTCGGCAACTCCAGGGTGTTCTTCGACCTGATGGACGAGGACTACGGCGAGCTGCCGGACGTGTACCTGCGCAGCGCGATGGCCGGAGCGCTGGGCGCGTGGGCGCTGGTTCGCTCGGACGGCGCGGCCTCGATGGGGTTCTGCCCGGACAGCGCCTCCAAGCTCTTCGGCTACGTGCCTTTCACGGGAGACCTCGGAATCGCGCTGTACGAGTATCTCCGGATGGCGGCCGCCTACGTGCTGCCGACGCGCGGACAAGGGACCTACACCTTCGGGTGCCACTACGAGTACGCCGACGGCACCCACCGCGTGCGGCCGTGGGACGGGGTCGGTAGGCGCATCGTCCTCCGTCAGATCAACGCCGAGTTCCGCACCTCCTACGGGTCCATCCGCGACCTCTGGCTCGACGGGCGAAAGCGGTGGGCCAGTTTGGACCTCTCCAACGACTCCGACAAGGACGTTCGGGCCGAGGTGGTCGCAAAGGGCATGTGGGGAACCGTGCTGGAGTGTGGGGGAAGGAAGGCCAGCGCGATCGACGGCCAGTTCGCTCTCTCCGTGCTGCTTCCGAAACACGGTAAGGTTAAGCTGGACATGAGGGTTTTGCCATGACGACGATCCCGACTTGGTGGCTGTGGCTCTCCGGGGCGTTCTTTCTGATCGCCACGGTGGCGTGGGTTCTGTTGGCGGCGCTGGTCCTGCGGCTGCTTCTGGTGGTTCAGGGCTTGCGCCCGAAGGTGGAAGCGACCTTGGAGAAGGTCGAGGGTGTCGCGAGCCAGGTGGAGCAACTGGCGAGAGCGGCCCGGAGCACGGTGGAGACGGTCGGCGGGAAGGCGAAGACGGTTGCAGGCGCCTTTGAGCTGTTGGCGCTGGCAACTGCGAGCAGGTTTCAGGCCGTTTCGCGGGTCTTGGCGGCTCTCGGGGCTGGCGCGAAGGTGATCGGCATGGTGAAGGGCCTCAAGGCCAAAAAGACGGGGCTTGACAACAAGGCCGCCAAGCCGGCAAAATAGAAACGAACCGCGGGGTGGAGCAGTCTGGTAGCTCGTCGGGCTCATAACCCGGAGGTCACAGGTTCAAATCCTGTCCCCGCACCCAGTTTGAGAGGGCCGAGCTTCCGCTCGGCCCTTCGTTGTTCTGGACCTCGGCCGCCGGCCTACACGGTGTGCAGCTTCAGGGGCGGGCGCTTGGCCCACGCTCCTCGGGTGAAGTCGGGGATGTCCACCGACCGCCCGCGCCGCGCGACGGAGTACTCGCTCAGCGGGCCGATGACGCTCCACGCGGCCGCATCGTACACGTCCTGGTCGAGCGGGAGGCCGTTCCGAAGGCAGTAGACGATCCTCCAGAGCATGACGAAGTCCATGCCGCCGTGGCCGCCAGCCTTGCGGGCCTCGTCGCCGATCTGCTTCCACAGCGGGTGTTCGTACTTGGCGAAGAACGGCTCGAGGGCCTCTCCTTCGGTCCACTCCTCGGTCGGAGTCGCTCCCTCGAGCACCATCCGGTTCGGGAAGCCGCCCCAGCACCCCTTGGTGCCTTGGATGAAGTTGTGGCGCGTGTAGGGACGCGGCAGCTGCTCGTCCCACTGCACCAGGATGGTTCTGCCGTTGACGGTCTGCACGATGGACGTGTTGATGTCGCCGCACCGGAACCTCAGGGACCGGCGCGGATGGCCCTCGGGGAACTGCTCCTTGGCGTAGATGGCGCGCACGCGGGAGTTGCTGCTCACGCTGGACATGAAGTCCAGTCGGTCGCCGCGGTTGATGTCCATGTACTGGCAGATCGGGCCCAGGCCGTGCGTCGGGTAGAGGTTGCCGTTCCGCCGGACGTAGTGGTCCGTGCGCCACGAACCGGTGCCATGGTCGATCTGGTGCATCTGGAAGCGCAGGTCGTGGATGTACGCCGCCTCCCCGTGGAGCAGCTCGCCGAACAACCCCATCTGGCACATGTTCAGCACCATCAGCTCCTCGCGGCCGTAGCAGACGTTCTCCATCATCATGCAGTGGCGCTTGGTCGACTCGGACGTCTCCACCAGCTCCCACAGCTCGTCCACGGTGATCCCGGCCGGCACTTCGACGAACGCGTGTTTGCCCAGCTTCATCGCGTCGACGGCCTGCCTGGCGTGCCACTCCCACGGGGTGGAGATGATGACGGCGTCCACGTCGTCCCGTTCGCACAGCTTGCGGTAGTCGAGGTCGCTGTCCGTGTACAAGGCAGGCGCTTTGCGGCCTTTCTGGACCACGTGCCGCGCCCACCCCTCGGCGGCCGGCTTGTAAGGGTCGGCGATCGCCGTGATATCGACGCCGTCCAGCAGCATGAGCTGGGCGACGTGGCTTCCTCCCCGGTCGCCCACGCCAATCATGCCGAAGCGCACGCGGTCCAGCTTCGGCGCCGCGAAGTCGGCCATCGTGCCGGAGCCCTTCGGCTGGGCGCCCTGCTGCGGGGCGGAGGCGCCGACGCGCGGCAGAGCGAGCGAGGCGAAGGCCACGCCCGTCCACTTCAGGAAGTCCCTTCGGCTCGGTGAGTTCTCCATGGCGTTGATCCTCAGAGCCTCCTAACTACCCCGTGGTTTGCGCTTGGGTTGCTTCGGCTCGGGGAGAACTCGCATGGTTTTGATGCGGTCTCCGACCTTGATCTGCATCACGACGGGCAGACCGCTCGTGACTCTGCCGCACGCGCAGTAGGAACCGTCCAGGAACTCGGAGTCCCGCTTCACGACGAACAGCTGCGAGTCGCCTCCCACCTGACGGCCGGTCGAGGCGATCCCCACGGTGCCTTTCAGGAAAGACAGCTTGCCGGCCTCGAAAGGAAGCTGCCTGCCGGATCCGCCGCCGCCCACCTCGGGATCCTTCAGATCCTTGTCGCGGCTGGCCGGGGCGCCCCACTGAACGACCCAATCCTCGACCCGGTGGAAGCGCTGGCCGTCGTAGAACTTGATCTTGACCAGCTCGACGATCCGCTTGGTGGTCTGCGGCGTGTTCTGGGCGTCCATCGTGATCACGAACGCCTTCCCGCTCTGAAGCAGCACCTCGATTCTCGGTCCCTCGATCTTCTCCTGGGGAGCAAGCAGCGCGAGAGCGATGATGGGCAACATGGTTCCTTCTCCTCGGGGCGTCCGAAAGCCCCACGCAGTTTTGCCGGTCTCGCGAATCCATGCCGCAAGCGGGTGGGAATGCGGGGTCGGCGTGCCGACAATTCTACTGTCCGGCGGGGCCAGGGATGGGCTCGCGCCGCACCCAGGTTGAGACCATGCCGTTCTACGCCTACACTGCCATCGACGGATCCGGACGAGTGGTCAAGTCCACGATGGAGGCCGACAGCGAGCAGCTCGTTCTGTCGAAGCTGCGCGACATGTCGCTCCACGTCACGGACATCCGCCAGGTGCGCGCCGCCGCCGCGCAGAAGCAGGCGAAGGGGAAGATCAAGCCCCGGAGCCTGGTGGTCTTCTCCCGTCAGTTCGCCACGATGGTGGATGCCGGCATCCCGCTCCTGCGGTGCCTGGAGATCCTCTCGAGCCAATCGAAGGACCCAGTGCTAAAGCAGACGCTGGAGACCATCGCGCTGGACGTCAAGAGCGGCCTGTCGCTGGCCGAGGCGATGGCCAAGCATCCCAACATCTTCAACAAGCTGTACATCAACATGATCCGCGCCGCGGAGCTGGGCGGAATCCTGGACAAGATTCTCGACCGCCTCTCCGGCTTCCTCGAGTACGAGGCCGAGGTGCGGGGGAAGATCAAGAGCGCGATGATGTACCCCACGCTGGTTCTCGTGTTCAGCGTGGTCATGCTCTTCGCGCTGTTCAGCTTCGTTCTGCCGAAGTTCAAGGAGATCTTCAACGGCATGAACGTGCAGCTGCCGCCGGTCACCGCCGCGCTGTTCGGGTTTGGCGACTTCATGCAGGCGTACTGGTGGATGATCCTGATCGCCGCGGCGGGCGCGGTCTTCGGCATCAAGATGTGGTCGGGCACGCCGACGGGTCGTTACCGCCTGGACTATCTGAAGCTCCGGGCACCCATCGTCGGCGAGCTGGTGCTCAAGCTGAGCGTGGCCCGCTTCAGCCGGACCTTCGGAACGCTCATCAGCAGCGGCGTGCCGATGCTCCGAAGCTTGGAGATCGTCGGGGAGACCCTCGGCAACGTCGTGTTGGCCTCGGCCATCGACACCACCCGGACGAGCATCCGGGAGGGCCAGAAGCTGTCCCAACCGTTGCAGGCGTCGGGCCTGTTCCCGTCGATGGTCACCTGCATGATCGACGTCGGGGAGGAATCCGGACGTCTCTCGGAGATGCTCACCAAGGTGGGCGACTTCTACGATGCGGAGGTCGAGACGACCATCAAGGGTCTGACCTCCATGATCGAGCCGATGCTCATCATCTTCATGGGTGTGGTGGTGGGCTTCATCGCTGTGTCCGTCATGACGCCCGTCTTCACGATCGTGAACAGCGTCGACTGAACTGGGGGTCCCGGCCGCCCTCGATGGGCCGGAACGAAAGTCGAATAGCCTTCCGGGCCAGAACTCTAGGATGGGGGGAAGACCCGGTCCCCGGCAAGGATCGCCGGGAGAACGCGAACAGGGAAGAAAGCATGGCAGACGCAAGGGAGTTGCATCAGGAAGCCGAGGATCTGGTTCTGCGGTACTTCGAGAACCCGCAGCCGGACCTCAAAGATCTGATCATGGTTCGCTATGGGGCGATGGTGGAGCGCATCGCACGGAAGTTCATGGGCTTGGAGCCGCTGGAGGACTTGATCCAGGTCGGCTACATCGGCCTGCTCAACGCGCTGTCCAAGTTCAACCCTCGCGCGGGCGTGCGCTTCAACACGTACGCGACGTATCTGGTAGCCGGCGAGATCAAGCACTACCTGCGCGACCGCTCGCAGACGATCCGTCAGCCGGCGTGGCTGCAGGAGCTGCGCCACAAGGTGAACCGCGCGGCCTCCGTTCTGCAGCAGGATCTGGGGCGCCAGCCGACCAGCCGCGAGATCGCCGACCACCTCAAACTCTCGGTGGCCACGGTCGACGACGTCCTCGCCACGCAGGACCTGCTGAAGGTGGCGTCGCTCGACTCGACCCCGATGAACGACGAGGACGCGGACAGCGACGTCGATCGGCTGGACGCCGCCGAGTTCTGCGCCGAGCAGCTGACCGTCGAGGACCGCGTCGTGCTGGAGCAGGCGCTGCAGCAGCTGCGCGACCTGGAGCGCGAGGTGCTCATCCGGTTCCACTTCGAATCCAAGAACCAGACGGAGATCGCCGCCGAACTCGGAATCTCCTGCAACTACGTGTCGCACATCCTGCGCCAGTCGCTCACGAAGCTCCGCAAGATCCTGAGCCAGGAGGAGGCCGCCGAGGGCCTCATGAGGCGACAGGCGCAAGCCCTGGACCAGGACGTCATCGATCCCTCCGTGGGGGCGTACACGCACCGCTACTTCAAGGCTCGGCTCGAGGAGGAGGTTCACAGGGCTGGCAGCCGTGGCGAGGAGCTCTCTCTGGTCCTCGTCCGCTTCCACGGGCTGGAGAGGCTCCGGGCCTTCTACGGCCAGCAGTCCGTCCTGGACTTCTTGGCCGACGCGCACGACTTCCTGAAGGAGAACGTGCGGAGGCTCGACATCGTTTGCCGCTACGGCAACGACGGCTTCGCGATCGTCCTGCCGTTCACGGGCAGCCATGTGTCCGTGGTGCACCAGAGGATCGTGGCCAAGATCGCAGGCTGGATGGCCCACCGCAACGGGGCGAACGGTCCGGTTTCGGTGTCCGTTGGGTTCGCGGCGTTCCCGGGCCAGGCCCGCACGAGCGAGGGGCTGGTGAGGTCGGCGGCCGCCGCGATGGAGCCGATCGGGACCGTGTCCGAGAAGGCTGCCTGACGCGGACCGGGCGGGTGTAACATGGTCTTGTGACCAACCAACCGAGACCGGAGATCAGCGCGGTGAGCCGCTACGGGCTCGCCGAGACTTGCGCCAGGCTGCGGGAGGCCGCCCAGGAGATGGGCTTCAGCGTGCTGGGCGTGCACGCCGTCTCGGAGACGCTCACCTCCAAGGGCTTCGAGTCGATCCCCGTGACGGTCCTCGAGGTGTGCAAGGCGTCGATGGCAGCCACGGCGATCCGCAACGA
>DPBN01000292.1 GCA_003516955.1 Armatimonadota bacterium
TTCGAGCAGGCGACTGGCGTTGATGTGGTGGTGGACGACACACCGGAGGCCGTCACCATCTCCAGCTTCGACCCCATCCGCCGCGAGGTGGCCCGCCGCGCCATGGAAAAACTGGTGCTGGATGGGCGCATTCACCCGGCGCGCATCGAAAAGCTCGTCTCCGACGCGCGGAAGGAGGTGGATCGTATCGTGCGCGAAGAAGGCGAACGCGCCGCCTACGAGGCGGGCGTGCCTGGCCTGCACAACGAGATCATCAAGTTGCTGGGGCGGCTGAAATTCCGCACCAGTTATGGCCAGAATCAGCACGCGCACGCCATCGAGACAGCGCACATCGCCGGCATGATCGCGGCGGAGCTGGGCGCTGACGTGGCCGTGGCCAAGGCGGGCGGCCTGTTGCACGACATCGGCAAGGTCACTCTGCCCCTCGACCTCCTGAACAAGGCAGGCCCGCTGAGTCCGACCGAGCGGACTTTGATGCAGCGCCACACCACGCAGGGCCATCGCATCCTCTCGGAACGTCCAGAGCTGGACCCCGTGTGCGCCCTGATCGCCCTCCAGCATCACGAGCGTGCGGACGGGACAGGATACCCCTCGGGCCTTCGCGGCGACGAGATCGAACCTTTCGCCCGCGTCTGCTCCGTGGCGGACGTGTTCGACGCGCTCACCGGTCCGCGGCCCTACCGCAAGGTCCTCAGACCCTACGACGCCCTTGAACTGATGCGCCGCGAGATGCTGCACCACTTCCAGCGCGAATTCCTAGCCGAGTTCGTCCTCCTGCTCGGGGAAAGGAGGGCCGCGTGAGGCTCGGCATCCGCGGACTCCGGGCGCAGGTTCTGCTGGGGTCGGTCGCGACCGTGTTCCTGCCGATCCTTCTCGTCGGGGCCATAGCCTACTCCGCGCTCCAGAAGCACTTCCGAGAACTGGAGATCATGAGCGCGGAGCAGGCGATGCTCCGGGCTCAGAACGTTCTCCAGATGCGGGTTGCGGACCTCGCCCGCACCGCGCGGGACTACGCCTACTGGGACTCGATGTACGAGTTCGCAGCCAGGCAGACGCCCGAATTCATCAGGGAGAAAGCCCTACCAGGAACTGTCGCTTCGCTGGGAGCGGAACTGTGGATGGCCCGGGCGCCCTCCGGCCACCGTTTGGCCTGCCTCTTCGTGGACCGCAAGGAGGCGCGGTCAATCCCTTGGACCCTCGGCCTGGAGCAGCTGTTCAGCCCACCCTCGCCCTTCGGCCGCGTCGGCAAAGAAGAGCGGTCCGGCATCTACCTCAGCCGCGACGAGATCTGGATGGTGGCGGCGGCGCCGATCCGGCGGTCCGACAGGACCGGCGAACCCCGAGGCGAGTTCGTGCTCGCAACGCGGCTCGGATGGGCGGAGGCCAGCCAGATCCGGCAAGCTCTGCGCCTGCGCGCCACCTTCCTTCCGCAACGGCCTGCCCGGCCCGCCGGCGCGATCGACCGGGGCGACGGATCCTGGGTGGCCTTCGATCGAGCCAACGTACGCTGCAGCCAGGCGCTCCGCAGCCCCGACGGCACGCTGGCGGGGTGGCTCGTGATGGACCTGGATCGCCCGTTCTACCAAGCGGCGGCGAGCGTCCTCTGGATGGTCGTTGCCGGATCAGGACTCCTTGCGATGCTCAGCACCGCGGCCGTGGCGGCCTGGTTCGGGCGTCGGGTGGTGCGCAGGCTCGAGGGACTCAGCGACTACGCGCAGTCGGCCGCAAGCCACGACGCCCCGAAGTCGATGCCGGACGTCGGGTCGGACGAGATCGGAGCGATCGGGCGGGCGATTTCTGCCGCGCTCCAAGATCTGGCCGCCTTCCGGCACATCGTCGAGTCGGTGCCGGCGATCGTGCTGCTGTTCGATGACCGCGGCCGCTGCACCTACGCCAACGCGGCCGCCGTGGCGTTCCTACGGTTCGACCCCTCGAGGTGCGGCTCCACCTGGCCTGAGATCTGGGTCCGTGAGGACGGTTCGCCGAGCGATCCGCCGGAAAGCGGGGGCACTGGCCGCGCCTGGACCCTCTCGGAGCCTCGGAGGCTGCTGGTGTTCCACGCGGCGCACGTCAGCCTCGCGGACTCAGCCTGCCTTCTGCTCACCGGCTTCGACGGCACCGCCCAGCTGGAGGCCGAACGGGCCTCAGAGCTGGCGCGCCAGGCCCTGGAGGCCAGTCCGGTGCCGGTGTTCGTCCTGTTCGAGGACGGGCGCATCGAATGGGCCAACGACGCCGCGCGGACCCTGGTCCCCCAGGAAGCGGCGTTCCACCCGGGCCTGCTGGGAGCCTCGTTCGAGGATCCGTTCTGGATCCGCGCCGCGGCCAGCGGCGAACCAGTGAGCGTCTCCGGAACGCTCCAAGGGGACCCAAGCCGCTGGCTCGAGGGGTCCGCCGTTCGGCTCTCCACCGCCCGGGGACCGCGCGTGATCGCCTTTCTGCACGATGTCACCGAGATCCGAGCCACCTTCGACCTGTTGCAGGAGAGCGAGCGGCGCTTCCGCACGGTGATCGGAAGCCTGGCGGCGGGGCTCTTGGTGTCGGACCGGGAAGGGCGGGTAGTCTTGGCTAACGAGGCCGTGAGTCGCCTCTGCGGCGAATCCGAACGAACCTCGCTGGAGGACCTTCCCATCCGGTGGTCGGAGCCGGTTGCTGACCTTCTGCGGCGGGTAGTCGCCACCGGTCGAACCATTCACGTTGACTGCCAAGCCGACTCGCCGGCCGGCACGCTGCACCTCCAAGCCAGCCTCTTCCCCATCGGCGACCAGATCGGCGTGCTGCTGCGCGACGAGACGGAGCGCCTCCAGGCCCATTCCGCTCTCGCCGAAGCGCTCGAAGCCGCCGCCGACTATCGGAGGATGTTCGAGGAGAGTCCCGACGGCGTGCTCGTCGTCACGCCGGACCTCGCGATCCAGCGGTGCAACGCGGCATGGAGGGAGCTGGCAGGCCTCGATCGGTGCGGGCCCGACTCGTTCGTGCAGTCCTTCTTGGAGTGCGACCGACCCATCGTGCTACGCGCCATGCAGTCGCGAGCGGAGGCGCCGAGCGGAAGCTCGCGGTTCGAGGCCAGGCTGAGGTCGCCGGAGGGCGCCTTGCGATGGGTGTCGGTCGTCGCCACCTCCCTGGATGAGCCCCGGCGCATCCTCGTAGCGGTTCAAGATGTGACGGAAGCGCGGAAGTCCGAGGAGCGCCTGCTTCGGACCCTCGAGCACCACACCCAGCTCGCCCGCCTCTTCGAGAACTCTCCGGAGTTCCACTGCATCGCCGACAACCTCGGCCGCATTCTGGCGGCCAACGATGCGATGTGCGCGTTCTTCGGCGCCGATCCCGTGGAGCTGATCGGAACGCCGATCGCCGAACTCCTCGAGAGCGAGGACCAGCGCGGCTTCGAGGACGCAATGGCGCACATGGTCTGTTGTGGGGCCGCCATGAGCGACTACCGCACGCGCTGCAGTGCGGTCCAGGGCACAAAGACCGTCTCGTGGTGCCTCGCCTTCGACGCGGAACTCGGGCTCGTGTACGCTTCGGGACGAGACGCCACCTACCAAGAGCGACTGAGGAGCGAACTGGAGCAGGCCGCCTCCCAAGCCAGGGCACTCATGGCGGGCATCTCTGAGGCCGTCGTCGCCACGGACCTGACGGGGCGGGTGGAGTACTGGAGCGCGTCCGCCGAGCGGCTCTTCGGGGTCCCTGCCTCCGCCGCCCGGGGCCGACGCCTGGTGGATCTGATCGCCGACCCCGACGATGCGGAGCGATTCGAGCTGAACTTCGAGCTGGCCAAGGGGCAGAGCCAGGTGGGGGTCTCGGTGCGGGGAACCGGGCCGGACGGCTCGGCGAGGGTCTACGAAGGCACGCTCTCGTGGTTCGAGCACGACGGTCGCAGGCTGGCGGTGTTCGTTCTGGCCGACGCTTCGGAGCGCATCGAAACGCAAAAGCGCCTCGCGCTCCTCAGCAACCGCCTGCAAGACCTGCAGCACGCGCTGGAGGAGAGCGGCGCGACGGTGTGGGTCTGGAGGTCCGACGCGCCGTACGAGGCGGTCTGCTCCGCCGGCGCGCTCGGCACGCTCCGCGAGGGATCTCCGCACACGCTCGGCGACCTCGTGAGCCCTCTGGACCGCGACTGGCTCCTGGAGGCTCTGCAGAGGGCTCTGGCGGCAGGCGAAGGCCTGCTCACGGCGGAGTTCCGAGTCCGAGGGGACGTCACCAGGTGGGTCCATGCGCGGCTTGTGCTGCCCTCCAAGACCGGCACAGGCGCGATCCACGGAGTCCTGCAGGACGTCACGGACCGCAGGCAGGCCGAGGAGGCGCTCAAGGGGAAGAACGCCGAGCTGGAACGCCTGCGCGCGCTTCTGGAAGAGCGCAACGCGATCTTGGCGCAGCAGAGCGAGCGCCTCGGCGCGTCGCTGCAAGAGTCGGAAGCCGCTCGGCGAAGGTTCGAGGCTGCGGCGCTCCGCTACCGCCGGTTCGTCGACGGCCTCCCGGTGGCCTGCGTGGCCTGCGACGCCGAGGGAGCCGTCGTGGAGTGGAACCGCGCCGCCGAGCAGCTGTTCGGGAGGCGTCCTAACGAGGCCCTCGGCCAGCCTTTGGCCTCGATAATCACTCAGACACCGCTGGAGGCGCACGACTGGAACGACCTGCATCGGCGGGCCTTGGACGGCGAGAGCTGGCCGGCCGTGGAGCGGCCGTTCCGCCGACCGAACGGCTCCCAGGGCTGGGCCGTGGTGGGAGCGATCGGCCTCAAGGATCTGGACGGCGAGCCTTCCGGCGTCCTGTTCGCCTGCTACGACGTCACCCACCAGCGCGAGGAGGATGCTTGCCGCGAGGCTCGGGCTCTCCAGCTCAATGAGCTGGCAACCCGCCTCCTGGAGACGCAGGCGGAGGTCGAGCGCCTCAGGCGGCTGCTGGGCGACCGTGCGGACAGGGCAGGCGAAGGCGACCAGGCGGCCTGATCAGCGCCTGTCCCGCGTATCGCGCTCCCGCGCCTGGGCGTTTCGGATGAACGGGGGAATCTCGATCTCCTCCTCGTCCGGCAGGTCCACGCTCGGGAACGAGCGGCCCGCGCCAGCCGCGCGGCTCGAAGCGGGCGGCTCCGTCGAGGGCGCCGGCTCCGGCTCCGGGGTCTTCGCGGTCGGGTTCGGGGCGGTGGCCCGGG
>DPBN01000149.1 GCA_003516955.1 Armatimonadota bacterium
GGCCCGCGGACGAAGCCCGCTGCAAGGCGCGCGGGGGCGGCATCTCGCTGCCCGTCGCCGACCTGCCCGACTGCCGGTCCCTCGACGAGATCGAAAGCCGCCTGGAGGAGGTCAGCGCAGCCGGCCAGCGGGAGCCCCAGAGGGCCACCCAGTGGCAATGCCTCGCCCAAGCGACCGCGGAATGGATCCGCGAGGCGAGGCGTCTGAGCGGACGCCAGGGTCTGGACTCCATCGACGTCCCCCTGTGGAGGGCGCTGATCGGCGGCCAGGAGCTGTTCGCGGTTCCGTTCGAGGTGGACCTCCCCGCGATGCGCTCCTTCTCGCCCGCGCTGGTCGTCGGCTGCGCCAACGGCGCGCTCGGCCCCCTGCCCCGCCGGAGATCGTCGGCTGGATCGATGGCCAAGCAGGACCTTTCTCCCCATATGCTGTACCCCGACCTGCACGCCCCGGTGCACCACCTCGCCGGGCCGCTCTTGAGTTACGCCAGGGAGTCGTTGGTAATCTGAGCGGCATGCTCGCCGCGCTCGCTCCGCTCGCGCTCCTGCCCGCCTCCAAGCCCGTGGACCTGGCGCCGCTCCAGAAGCGGCTGGACGCCGTCTGCCGGGCCTTCCACGGCCGGATGGGCTACAGCCTGATCGTTCTGAAGACCGGCCAGAGGATCTCGTTCCGAGGCGACGAGCGGTTTCCCACGGCGTCCACGATCAAAACCGCCGTGATGGTCGAGGCCGTCAACCGGGTGGACGAGGGCACACTGAAGTGGTCGGACAAGCGGCCGGTGCCCCCGGAGAGCGGTCGTGAGGCCAGCATGTGGAGCTATTTCTTCAAGGACGGCGTCGCGCCCGACCTGGACGGGTGGGTCAACCTGATGATCGGCGTGAGCGACAACACCGCGACCATCGTGCTGCGCGAGTGGCTCGGCATCGAGGCGATCAACGCGCGCATGGAGCGCCTGGGCCTGACCAACACCATGGTGCTCGGCCCGGTACCGCCCGAAAAGCAGCGCCTGTTCCGTCTGCGCTCGGTGTTCGGCCTCGGGGTCACCACCCCGAACGAGATGGCGCGGCTGCTGGAGTTGATCTACCGCGGCAAGGCGGCCAGCCCGGGCGGCTGCGAGAAGATGATCCGCATCCTGGGCCGCCAGTACTGGGACGACCTGATCGGCGCGACGGTGCCTCCTGACGTGAAGACGGCGCTCAAGTCGGGCGCGATCTCGCGCAGCCGGTCCGACACGGGCATCGTGTTCTCGGACAACCCGTACGTGCTGTGCGTGTACACGGACAACCAGAAGGACCGCAGGTGGGCGCCGGACAACGAGGGCGAGGTGGCGATCCGCAAGATCGCGCAGATGGTTTGGGCGCACCTGCACCCGCACCGGCCCTACAGCCCTCCGCCTTCCTACAAGCCGTTCGAGCCGACCGGCGGCGGGGTCTAGTCTGGCCTCTTGAGGCCGAACTCCGTGCGGATGCGCCGCTCAAGCTGGTCGGCCAGCGCCTTGCCGAACCCCCGAGAGGCCTCGGGGAGGTCAGCGACCCGCTTGTTGTAGCCCCGTTTGAGGAAGTCCTCCGGCGGCATGCCGCACAGGACGCCGTACGCCAGGGCCTCGGGATGGAAGTGGTGCCACCGGGTGGGCGTGCCGATCCGCCAGCAGTGCTCGTCCAGCCTGTCGAGCCAGGTCCCCTCCTGTCCCGCAGAGCCGGGGTTTGGATCCGCGCCCTGCGTCTGTGGCGCCGGCGGGGGCGCGACCGGCGGTGACACGGTGGTCGGAGCTCCAGCCGCATCCTGGGCTTGGAGCGCCGCCCGCCGCATCTCCAGCAGCCGTCTCTCAGGCACACCGAAGAAACCGCCCGGCAACTGGAGTCGCATGACCATCGCCCACATTCGGAACCCGGCACTAAGGACCAGAATAAGCGGGAACAGGAAGCCAAGAATTGCCGCCAAGGCCACTGAGCTGGAGCCCAAACCCCACCAAGGCTTGGCGAGCTTCGCCATCGAGACGAACACCCAAACCAGGGCACATCGGTAAGCGAGCATCAGAAGACCCGTGATGACGCGCAACCCTTCAGCGGCCTCGGGGCCGGAAAAGGAGGCGCCGCTCGGGTCCGGCAAGAAGAACAGGACAACGTTCGAGGCGAGAAGAATCCACCATAGGCTTCGGTGGAGCCGATTGAGGCGGATCAGCTCGTCGATCTGCGCGACCGTCAAGCTCTGAGCCATGGGACTTTCTTCGCAAGCGGATCTATGTATTCCTTCCCGATTTCCGACCAGGTGGCTCCGTCGGAGGGTCGAAATGCCCAAGGGGTTGTCCCGCCCCGGCGACGGGATCTAATCCAGATCACGGCTGGTTCCGGCATCTGTCGAGTATGAACCTGCCAAGGACTCCAGCGTCGCTGCGTCAGTGCCGGCTGGACCGGCGGCAACGCCGAGCGCATGGACCTTCGCCGAGGTGACCACTGACAGAATGCAGGCTAGAACGAAGGGCGACGACCAGCCGACCCAGTACAGCAAGAACGCGGGCAAGCAGCCGTTCCGGTGTCCATCGGGCAGCGACCGCAGGTGGCTCGCCAAAGTCACCGGGGCGGAGACTCGATCGAGGAGCATCTCCAGAGCCATCAGCACGTAGAAGAAGAACTCCGTCCCCGCGATGGCGACTTCGTCTCTGGCACCGGGCACGACGAGAAAACCCAAGGCCAAGGCGCGGAAGCCGACCCCCGTTGTCAGCGAGGACCTGCCTCCACAGCGTCCGGGAGCGCCGACTCAGCTCCATCAGGGCTGCGGTCTCCTGGCGAGTGGGGCTCGAGGCCCAGGCTGGACTCTCACAGGCGGAAGGTCATGCATGGACCACCGTTCGCCGCACAGTCCCCCAGTCCTTTCGGCCGCGATGGACAGGGTCACGGGCGAGGAGCCGGTTATCCTCCACCCGCCCAAGGGGAAGGCCCAGGCATGGTGGCCACGGGCACACGGTCGAGCCAGGCCGCGCGGAGGAGGGCGGGCACGCGCATCGGCCGTCCGGCGGGCATCCTTGGGCCTCGCGACGTCCTCCGCCCTGTGCCATGGGGCGATCGACGCGGCACAATGCCATCCTCCGAGGCTCCTCCGTGCGGCCCGACCCTCCGGCAGACGGGCGAGCGCGAGGGCCTCCGGGCCGAGGGCCGGGAGTCGCGCCGCAAGGACCTTCCCCAAGAGCCGGCTGGCTTGGGCCTGCGCACACCGGCCTCACGGTCGCCGAACGGCCTCACTCCAGGCCACTGGGTGCGCCGGTTTCCTGGGAGTCTCCCGGCTCGGGGTCCATCTGGCTGAGCCCCATCGCGAGCAGGCGCTCCTCCCGAAGCCCGAAGAAGCCGCCCGGCAGCGACAGTCGGCAGGCGGGCGACCGCATCCGAAACCCCGCGGCCAAGGCCAAGGCGATCGGCAGAAGCGCGCCCAAGGCGACCGCCAGGGCGGCCGAACACGGGCCAAGGCCCCACCAAGGCCGGGCGACCCGAGCCAGCCGCACCGACGTCGCGACCAGCAGAACCCAGAGTCCGACCTTGACAACCAGATAAGCCAGAAGCAGAGCCCACGACCCCACGTGGCCAAGCGGCAGAATCAGCCACCCCCATCCCAGGGCCTCCGCCCCGTGGCAGGCCAAGGCGGCGACCCATAGCCGCCGGTGGAGACGGTTCAGGAGCTTGAGCTCCTCGGCTCCAAAAGCTGGCCGGTCCGAGCCCATGCACGCCTCCCCCTTCAGGCCAAAGCCGCCGCGGGTTCAGAACGTCAGAACCGAGTCCGATTCCGCCACCCAACAGGCCAGCTCGGGCATCGATCCCATCCGCACTCCCTCGATCCACGCCGCGCCCGCCAGCCCGCGCGTCTCGGCGCACAGCCCGCACACCGCGACCTCCGCGCCCCTGGCGATCAGCCCCTCCAGCCGCCAGCCCAGGTTGAGGTCCTCGTTGGGCGCCGACTGCCCGCGCAAACCGACTCCCACCGCGTCGCACATCAGGAACACCCGCACCCTCGCGGGGGCCTGGCCCTCCTGCAGGGCCGCCGCCAGCCGCAGTGCGTTGTACGGCCGGTCGGTGCCGTAGGGTGCCTCGGTCAGGATGATCGTGACCGTCCGCATGGGCTCAGGGTACCTCCGGCGGCCAGCCCGGTAGACTGGCCCGATGGACGTCCGCCCGGCCCTCCGATCGCAGTACGAGGCGCAGCTGGCCATGCTCATGGAGTGCATCCGGCTCTGCCCGGCCGACGCCTGGCGCGCCGGCGAGCATCCCCGCGCGTTCTGGCGCATCGCCTACCACGCGCTGCACTTCACGCACCTGTATCTGATGCCGACCGCCGACGACTTCCGGCCTTGGTCCAAGGCGGTCTGGCACGGACCGATCCTCTGGCACGACGACGAGCGGGGCGACCCGCCCCGAGGGGGGGCCCTGGACCCGGCCGACCTGCTGGAGTACGCCGCCTGGGTGCGCTCGAACCTCCGGGAGTGGATCGAGGCGCTCGATCTGGACTCGGAGGAGTCCGGCTTCCCTTGGTACCCCGTCTCGAAGCTGGAGCACCAGCTCGTGAACCTGCGCCATCTGGGGACGCACATCGGGCAGCTGCAGGAGCGGCTGTACGCGCTCGGCCTCGATCCACGCTGGAGGGGCCGCGGGGAGACCTCGTAGGGGATGGTGGGCGGTACTGGATTTGAACCAGTGACCCCTTCGGTGTGAACGAAGTGCTCTGCCGCTGAGCTAACCGCCCGGTTCCGCGCGCATTGTACCCGACCGATGCGCCGGAAGGAACCCCCGTCGCGGGGGAACATCTGGGTCGGACCCAAGCCCGACGGAGTCCAGCAAGCCGGCAATTCGACCGGGAGGGCCAAAAATGGCCCAGATAGACCAAATTTCCTGGTCACAAAGGGCCAACCATCGCTTACAATGCAAGAACCATCCAGTGGGTGGAACTGGTCCGCGCGAGCGGGCCGACCGAATCGGAGGTATCAAGCATGATTCAGAAGCGCAGAGGCTTCACGCTCATCGAGCTCTTGGTGGTCATCGCCATCATCGCGATCCTGGCGGCGATCCTGTT
>DPBN01000016.1 GCA_003516955.1 Armatimonadota bacterium
AAAGCGAAGGCCAGGAGGACCGACGACGCCAGCAGCGACAGAGCGTAGTGCCCGACGAAGCTGTGGTCCCGGCCGCTCGCCAGGGTGTACGCCAGCGAGCAGAGCACCCCCGCCAGGGGCGCCCACACCGGCCAGCCCTGCCGCGCCAGCGCGCCGGCCGTCAGACCCAGCATCGTCCAGAGGAAGGGGGCAAGGGCGACGGAGATCCGAAGATCGGCGGGATACCCCTTGGCCAGGTTGCGCACGGCGCTCAGCGCGACCAGCGTGGCCAAGGCGGCGGACGCCGGAACCTCGGCCGGCAGCCACGGAACCGGGACCAGCGCCACCAACGCGACGAACGCCACGCTCAGCGCGTGGAAAGCGACCGTGCGGCGGACGAACCGCAGGCACTCCCGGCGGCCCTGCTCGGCCACGTTGCCCGGAATCTCGATCGGCTCGGGGATGAAGGGTGGGACGTTCACGGTGCGCGCTGCTCTGGCTCCAGGACCACCGCCGTGCCGTAGGCGATCACCTCGGCCACGCCGGGCGAGACCTCGTTGGCGTCGTACCGCATCGCCAGAACCGCGTTGGCGCCCAGGTCCAGCGCGTGGCGCACCATCAGGTCGTAGGCCTCGGCCCGCGCCTTCTCGCACAGCTCGGTGAACAGGGAGATGTTTCCCCCGACCAGCGTCTGCAGAGAGGCTCCCAGCGTGCCGATCATCGAGCGGCTGCGCACGGTCACGCCTCGCACGACCCCGAGGTATCGGACCACCCGGTACCCCTCGAACCGGTCGGCCGTGGTGATCCACGGGTGGATGTCCATCACGGGCGAATGCTACCTGCTCAGCTGCGGATCACCGCCGCCCGCAAGGGGTCCAGGCGCCCCACGCTCTCGCGCAGGCCGGCGTGTTCGGGCAGGGCGAGCCCAGGGTCTCTCGCGACGATCTCCCGGGCGGCGTCCCGAGCGAGCTCCAGCAGCCGCGCGTCCTTCACCAAGTCCGCCACGTGCAGGTCCAGGTTGCCGCTCTGGCGGGTTCCCACGATCTCGCCGGGGCCGCGCAGCCGCAGGTCGATCTCGGCGATCCGGAAGCCGTCGTTGGTGTCGACCATCGCCTTCATGCGCTCTTGGGCGTCTTCGGTCGAGGCGTCGGCGATCAGCACGCAGAAGCTCCGGTGCGACCCCCGGCCCACGCGGCCGCGCAGCTGGTGCAGCTGGCTCAGACCGAAGCGGTTGGCGTCCTCGATCACCATCACGCTGGCGTTCGGCACGTCCACGCCGACCTCGATCACGGTCGTGCTGACCAGGATGTCCAGCTCGCCCCGCCGGAAGCGCTCCATCGTCTCCTCCTTGTCCTTGGGCTTCATCTGGCCGTGGAGCAGGCCCACGCGCAGGTCCGGGAAGACGTCCTGGCTCAGGTGACGGTGCAGCTCCTCGGCGGCCTGCGCCTGCATCTTCTCGCTCTCGGAGACCATCGGGCACACCACGTAGGCCTGCCGCCCGACCTCCACCAGCTTGCGGACGCCCGCGTACACCTCCGGGCGCCTCTCGGGCGGCTTCCAGTGGGTCACGACGGGCGTGCGTCCGGGCGGGAGCTCGTCCAGCTTCGACACGTCCATGTCCCCGTGGAGCGTCATGGTCAGCGTCCGCGGGATCGGCGTGGCGGTCATCACCAGCACGTCCGGGTTTCCGAAGCCCTTCTCGCGCAGGGCCGCGCGCTGCAGCACGCCGAAGCGGTGCTGCTCGTCGATCACCACCAGGCCGAGGCGATCGAACCCGACGTCCTCCTGCACCAGCGCGTGCGTGCCGACGGCGATCGGAGACTGGCACGTGCGCACCAGGTTGCGGGCGCGCTCCTTCTGTCGCTTGGTCAGTTTGCCGACCATCAGCGTGACGTGCACGCCGAGCGGGTCGAACAGCCGCTTCAGGTTGGCGTAGTGCTGCTCGGCCAGGATCTCGGTGGGCGCCATCATGGCCGCCTGGAACCCCGAGCGCACGGCGGCGAGCATCGCGCACGCGGCGACGGCCGTCTTGCCCGAGCCCACGTCGCCCTGCACCAGCCGGTTCATCGGGTGCGGCCTCTCCATGTCCTCGAAGATCTCGCCGATCACCCTCTTCTGCGCTCCCGTCAGCTCGAACGGGAGCATCCGCCGGATCTCCTCCCAGAGCGGCTCGCGCATGGCGGAGATCGGGAACGACGTGCCCTCCTCCTGGAGCGTCTCCGCCCGCCTCATGGCCAGCAGCAGCTGGATGGCGAGGAACTCCTCGAAGGCCAGCCGGTCGCGGGCGACCGTGGCCTCGCCCAGGTCGGTCGGAAAGTGGACGTGGCGGAGGCACCAGCCCAGCGGCCTCAGGCCGTAGCGGCGCCTCAGGTCGGCGGGCAGGGGGTCCGGCAGCGAATCCGCGAAGCGCTCCACCGCGCCCCGGGCGGCCCGACGGACGAGCTTCTGCGGCACCCCCTCGGTCAGCGGATAGACCGGCACGATGCGGGCGAAGTCGGCGGCGTCCTCCTCGTCCTCGACCGTCTCGTACTCCGGGCTGTTCATCTCCAGCGCCCAGTCGCCCATCCGAACCTGGCCGTAGGCGATCATCTCGCCCGTGTACGACTGCAGCTTGCGCGACACCCACGGCTGGTTGAACCACACCAGCTTGATGCTGCCGGTGCCGTCGTCCAGCACAGCCGATTGGATCACCATGCCGGATCTGGTCCGTCGGGCCTCGAAGTCGCGCACGAACCCGCGGACGGTCACGAACTCGCCGACGCGCGCCTCGGCGATCGGCGGAAGCTTGGTGCGGTCCTCGTAGCGGCGGGGAAGGTGGTACAGCAGATCCCGCGCCGTCCGGAGGCCGAGCTTGCCGAGCAGGGGCGCCACCCGGGGCCCAACGCCCTTCACGTACTGGACGTCGACGTCGAGGGGGGACGGGGCTTGCATCGTCCTAGTACAAGACGGCTGCAGGGCCCCGCCGGTTGCCGGAGCGCGCGGCGAGGGTACCCTCGCGCCATGCCCGAGGACGAGCAGAAGGCCCCGGAAGCCTCCGCCGAGCCGGCGCCGCAACCGCCCCCCGACCCCGTGCTCGACGACCTGGAGAGGCGCATGGAGCGGCTCGGCCAGAGGGCCAGCGCGGCCAAGACCGAGCACCGGCGCGCCACCGAGCGGAGCAGGCCGTCGCTGGGCGACTCGGCTCACGGCGTGGGCTACGGCCTCACCATCGCCTACACGATCCTGGGCCTGCCGATGCTGGGGGTGCTCGTCGGGTGGATCTTGGACCAGCGCTCCGGGACCGGCCAGCTCTTCACCGGCCTGGGCGTGCTGGTCGGCTCCGTCGTGGCGCTGCTGGCGGTGGCGGTGCAGCTCTCCCGCTTCGAGAAGCGTCGGTGAGGCGGCTGGCCGGGGCGGCGTTGGCGGTGGCGGCGGTGGCGGGCCTCGCGTGGGCCATCCGCACGGGGAACGGGGCGGTCCCCGGCTTCGTGCTGGGCTTGGCCGGCACGGCCTCGGTGC
>DPBN01000197.1 GCA_003516955.1 Armatimonadota bacterium
CGAGAGGGCCCTGCCGGACTCGGCCCGGGTGCTGCTCGTTCTCGCCACGCCGGCGGCCTTCGATGAGGGCTGGATGCCGGGGTGGCTGAAGAACGATCTGCCCTGCCCGAACGTCGGCGTCCGCTTCCGCCTGGTGTCGGCGGCCGTGCCGGGTTTCGAGGCCGTCAGCGGCTGGGGCCAAACCGAGAGGAACTTCGGCCCCAAACCCGCCGTCTGGCTGGCCCCCGCGGGCTCCGCCTACTTCCTCGAGGCCGTCGGCCCGTCCGGTCCGCTCGCAGGCGAGGAGCTCGCCGACCTCCGCCGCCGCTTGGCGGAAGCCTGGCTCAAACCCGTCTCCGACAGTTCGAAGTTCCGCCGCAAAGGCTTCGGAGCCGCCCTGTGGGGCTCCTGGACACCAGTCGCATAGGTGCAAAGCAAGATGAGCAAAACGATCGCCGTCATTCGAACCCTCACCCCGACCCACGTCGGCACCGGCCAGGCCGTCGGCCTGATCGACCAGCCGATCGCACGCAGCACCGCCACCGGATGGCCCATCCTCCCCGCCCAGGGTCTCAAGGGCGTCCTCAAGAGCGAGCCCCTCCGCGAGGCTTACCGGAAGCACCTCGCCTCCGAACAGGACGAGAAGGACGCCGTGAAGAAGGCGGAACTGGAGCTGGCCGACATCTTCGGCCATCCCGAAAAGGGGCTCGGCAGCCTCCGCATCGCCGAGGCGCAGCTGGTGCTCTTCCCCGTTCGCAGCGGCTTCGGCACGTACGCCCTGGTCACCTGCCCGCTGGCGCTGCAGCACCTGGCCACGCTCGCCGAACTGGCCGAGATCGACTTCGAGGCCCCGACCGTGCCCGCCGGACAGAACGGCCCGAACGGCGCCCTGCCCGTGTGGGTCTGCCAGGGCACCGCGCTGGTCGGCGGCAAGCTCGTCGTCCTGGACGAGTACGACCTGCACCCGCAGGACGACCGCTCCTTGGCCGACGGCCTCGCCGCGAAGCTCGCCGAGCTGCTCTCCCTGGACGAGGGCGACCTGAGGAAGCGCCTGGCGATCGTCAGCGACGACCTCTTCACCCACCTCGTCCGCTTCTGCACCGAGGTGCGCACCACCACGGCCCTCGAGGTCGCCACCAAGAAGGTCAAGGACGGGACGCTCCGCACCGCCGAGTTCCTGCCGCCCTACGCCGTCTTCGCCGCCTACGCCGAGGTTCCCGACGAGTGGATGGACAACGACAAGGTCGTCCAGCTCGGGGCCAACGAGAGCACCGGCGCCGGCATCGCCCGCATCCACTGGAGCTGAACATGAACCGAGCCCAACGCTGCTTCCACCTCGCCCTCGAGGTCGCCGACAAGGCCGACGACGTCGACCAGCTGCTCATCGCAGCCAACAACGCGCGCAGCCTGCTGCTGTCCTCCGGGCTCTGCACCCTCGCCGCGTTCCTCGCGGCCCGCAACGACTCCAAGTCGCGACAAGACCGCGCCTACCAGCAGGTCCTCCACGCCATGGCGCAGTTCGCGGGCATCGACCCGAAGAGCTTCGTGAAGGAGGTCGCGTCCGCCCAAACGGCGCGGTACCTGCACCTGTCGGAGCTGGCCCGCGAGACCCTCATCTTCGTGGCCCGGGCCGCGGAGATGCGCAAGCACGCCGAAGCTTCCAAGGGCTCCTGAGGACCGCACCATGAGACAGGCTCTCAGCAACCTCGGAATCCGCCACTTGGGCATCCGGTTCGACCACGCCCTCGGCATCCAGCCCCTGGAGTGGACCGCCGACGACCAGGACGTCCAGATCCGGGCCAAGGAGCGCTTCCTGCACGACCTCGCTGGGCTCTCCCCGGACACCAACGGCTACGGGCCGTACCTCGCCGACCTGCGCAAGGCCCTCGGCGAGCCGATCGAGGTGCGCTTCCCCGGACCCCTCGCCGTCGGCCTCGGGCAGGGACACCTGCTGGAGCAGGGCCTGACGCTGCACTGGCTGTTCGGCACGCCGCTCATCCACGGCTCCGCCGTCAAGGGCGTCTGCCTGCGCGAGGCCCTCATCCAGTGCGATCTGCTCGAGGACGCCGACCGCTCGGCCAAGCGCAACCCCTCCAAGATCCTGGACTTCGCGCTCTTGATCGACGGGCTGCGGGAGAAAGGCGAGGAGGTCAAGGCCGCCCAGGCCGAGGCGCTCCGGCAGGTGTTCGGCGACCCCGGCGGCGCGGGCCAGGTCCGCTTCCACGACGCCCTCTGGGTGCCCGACCAACGGCCTCCCCTCGCGGTCGACGTCACCAACCCCCACAACCAGAAGTGGTACATGCCGGACAAGCCCTCCGACCGGCCCTTGCCGGACGACACTCAGGCGCCCATCCCGGTGAAGAACCTCGTGGTCCGGCCCGGCAGCCGCTTCTACTTCTGGATCGTCCCCGAGCACGAGCAGTGGAGGGCCCAGCTCAGCAACCTCCTCCTCTCGGCCCTGCGCAACCTGGGCATCGGCGCCAAGACCAACGTCGGCTACGGTGGGGCCGAGATCGCCGGCCCCTCCGGCAGACCCGGTGGCGACGTTGCGGCGCGAACCAAGCCTCCCTCTGAGAAGGACTTCGCGAGCGGCCAGCCGGTCACCGGCGTGCTCGTGAGCAAGCAAGCTCAGTGCTTCCTCCAGCTGCCGGGGGCACAATCGCTCACGGTCGTCAACCCGGATGCCTGCGGGGACAGGATCGGCGCCAAGTTCAAAGGCCGCCGCCTCGGCAACCAGGTCTGGATCGACGGCCCCGCCTGAGTCTGTCCCCTCGCTCCCCCTCCCGCCCCGCGGGA
>DPBN01000281.1 GCA_003516955.1 Armatimonadota bacterium
CAGGCCGAGCTCGCGGGCGGCTCCGAGCGCCGGGGAGGACTCGCTGGGACTGACCACGAGGCCCACCTCGGCTTCGATGGCGCCCTCGGCGCAGGCGCGGGCCAGCGCGCGCATGTTCGATCCCCGCCCATGGCTGCCGACCAGAATGCCGATCTTCGGCTTGGAATCCCCCGCCATGCGCCGATTATTGCGCCAACGGCCCGGGGCGCAGTCGGATCTCTCCTCCGTTCGGGATGGAGGTTTCCTCGAAGGGCGCGCCGTCCGAGGTCAGGACGGGCGCGGAACCGGGCCGCGGCGTGACTCGGACGGACAGCTCCTCGCCGTTGAGCACCTCGATCCGCAGGTCGAACCGCGCGCCCCTGTGCTTGAGGTTGGAGACGCCGTAGATCCGCTTGGGTCTCATCAGCGTGCTGGGCAGCATCGGCGCGATCAGGAAGCCCTCCAGGTCGTCGTCCTCCCGGAATCCGAGGATGTGGCGGATCACCAGCGCGGGCAGGGTGGCTCCCCAGCCGTAGCCCTCGCAACCCGTGTGCATCAGGCCCGTCGGCTCGATCGGCCAAAACTCGGACGCGACCCCTGGGATGCGGAAGTTGTACTCGTCGGGCAGGCCGAAGCTGTTCTTGGGCAGCCAGTGGACCGACCGGGCGCAGGTCCGACCGTACACGCGGTCCATGGTCTGCGCCAGCAGGTTCGAGATTTCCTTCCGGAGACCCGAGCGGTATCCGGCCTCGCAGAAGGGGTAGAGGAACGAAGGCCACTCGAGCCAGTGGCGCGGGTTGTCGAAGAACCTCTGGAACTGGTGCTTGATCTCCTGGATTTGCTCGTCGGTGGCGATGCCGACCGCGACGGGGAGCAGCATCATCACGTCCCAGTAGTCGTCGAGGATGATCGGCGAGCCGGTTCGCGCGTCGAAGTCTCGGAACCACCCGTCGACGAACATGTTCCGCGTGGCCTGCACCCTGGCCTCGGCCTCCTTGCGCCACAGGGTCGCGCGGTCCTCCCGGCCCACCTCGCAGGCGAACTCGGCCAGTCGGAGCATGGCGGAGGCCATGGCGGCCTCGACGTCGACTGTGCGCACGAAGCGCGCCTCGGCGCCCTCCGCGGCCTCGGACGTCATCGGGATGAGGAACCGCTTCGAACCGTCCTGCCCCGACTCCCAGCTGTTGTCGCAGAAGAAGTACCCGGTCTCGTCGCTGCGGTTCTCGATCCACCACTCCACGAACTCTTCGAGCCTCGGGTAGAGGCGGGAGAGCCACTCCCGGTCGCCGGTTCGGGCGTAGATCTGGCGGATGGTTAGGAACGGCAGTCCCCAGATCGGTGCCGTCCCGCACTCCTCGCCGCTCTGCCCGACCATGTTCACGCTGCCGTCCTCGCGGCAGCAGGGGACGTTGGGCGCGGGGGCGTCCTCGAACGTGCCGAGGATCACCTCCTGGGCGAGCCGGGGATCGGCGAAGCTCAGCGCCATGCTGTCGAGCATCGTCTCGCCCAGCACCAGGCGGGGGGTGTGGATCTGCATGCCGTCCCACGGCCGGGTGAAGATCCCGGCGGGCGGGCGGATCGTCATCCTCAGCGTCTCGAGGTCGTAGATCCAACCCTCCTTCCACTGGGGCGACCAGTCTCCTTCCAGCAGAGGCGCCGAGCGGTAGAAGGCGTCGTCCTCGTCCAGTTTCGCTCTGACGACTTCCTCCCACTCGGCGAGCGTGTGGCGGAACCTCGCCAAGGCGTCCCGCTCGTTCACGCCACGGACGAGCGCCAGCACCACGGTCTCGGTGGACCGAGCCGGCACCTCCAGAGCGTAGGAAGCGACGCTGTACACCGCGTGCGGCGTGCCCACAGCGGCGCCGGCGTTCGAGTCGAGGTTGTTCGCGCGCATCCAAGACCGCCACACCTCGGGCTTCTCGGTGGCCTTGAGCGCGGTCGGTTGCCGGTCCGCGCCGATCGCGAACTGATCGCCGTAGGCCCACATCTTCGAGACCATCGCGTGCGAGTCCTTGGACGGCCGCGCCAGAACGCCGTTGCACCCCCACCACCCCTGCTCGGGGAACCCGTACACGTTGGTCGCGTGCAGGGTTACGGGCATCGGGCTGTCGTCGGCGTTCTCGAAGACCGCACGGCACACGAGCGCATGCTCCGAGACCAGGGTCCACTGCAGCGATACCGACAGCCCGCAGAACGAGAAGTCGAACGTCGTCAGGTTCTTGGTGTGGTAGCGGCTGGTGAGCTTGACGCCGCGGGTGGAGAAGTCCTCCGGCTCGAAGAACACGGAGTCGCCGATCACGACGGCCGGATGCGCCAGCGAGAGGTAGTTGAGGGTCCTCTTGGGCCCCTCGCCATACGGCCACGGGAGCCTGCGGCACCAGAAGCCGAAGCCGAGGGGCGGGACGCACCGCACGACCCCGCTCCGGTTGCGAACCGCACTGTGCCAAGGGTTGTCCAGGTAGCCGAAAGGAACGTAATCCCGAAAGGGGAACGAGGCCGGCAACCGGAGCCCGCTCTTGGCATCTTTGGAATCGGCGTCGGTGTTCAACGAATGTTGAGACGATTTAGACATATCCCGCCCCTTTCTCGCACCGCGCGAGGGCTGCCAAGACCATTGTAGGGCGATCGCCGCCCGCTGTCCAGAGGCGGATCAGGCCCGCGGGAGGGACGGCTCGATCTCCAGAAAGCAGCGGACCACGTCCGGATCGAAGTGCCTGCCCGACTGCTCGGCGATGTAGGCACGGACGGCCTCGGGCTCCCAGGCCCTGCGGTACGGCCTGTCGGAGAGCAGGGCGTCCCAGACATCCACGACCGCGAAGATGCGCGCGGGGAGCGGAATCTCCTCGCCGGCCAGGCCTCGCGGGTACCCCGATCCGTCCCACTTCTCGTGGTGGCAGTACGGGATGTCCAGTGCCGGCTCGAGGAACTGGATCGGCGAGAGCCACTCGTAGGCGTACACCGGGTGCTTCCTCATCTCGACCCACTCCTCGTCCGTGAGCGGGCCCGGCTTCAGGAGGATGCTGTCGGGCACGGCCAGCTTCCCGACGTCGTGCAGGAGCGCCCCTTGGCGCAGCGGAACGAGCTCTTCGTCTCCCACGCCATAGGCCTGCGCGAGCCGGGCGGCGGCCATCGACACGCGCTCGGAGTGGCCTTTCGTCTCCCGATCCCGGAGGTCGACGACCTGCGCCCACCCGACGAGCGTCTGGTCATAGGCCAGCTGCAGCTCGGCGTTCGTCCGCACGAGGCGGTCGAACAGCTCGGCGCTCTGGACGGCCATCTTCGCCTGGCTGGCGACGACCTCGAAGAACTCCAGCCGGTCTTCCGGCACATCCGGTTCCTGACGGAAGAACGCCTCCAGCACGCCGAGGACCTCGCCCTTGGAGGCCAGCGGCGCCACCCAGCCGAAACGCAGACCCTCCGCGATCAGAAGCCGCTCCCTGGACCCGAGCAGCGCGCGGTCGGATGCGGACCAGCGGACCAGGTCGTTCCGGA
>DPBN01000147.1:0-1146 GCA_003516955.1 Armatimonadota bacterium
CACGCACCTGCCCACGGGGCTGGTGGTCACCTGCCAGGACGAGAAGTCGCAGATCAAGAACCGCGCCAAGGCCGAGCGGGTGCTGGGCTGGAAGCCGCGCTATCCCGAGCTGGAGACCATCGTCCGGCACGCCTGGAACTGGCGGCGCGCCCACCCGGACGGCTACGGGGGGTAGGACGCCGGCGGCATCGTCAGCCGCAGCACGACCCGGTCCGGCTCCACGTCCGCCCGTTCCAACCGTAGCGGCAACGGAAGGTCCTTGACGCTGAACAGCGGGTTCATCCGCTCGAGGGTCGATTCCAGCCACCGGCCGAGGTTGGCCCCGAACACCTTCGCGGAGAGGAGCCTCGCGGCGAGGTCGGTGCCGCCCCGCACCTCGAGCGCGACCAAGGCGCGAACCCGCACCGAGAGCACGCCGGACCGGACGGCCTCGACCGCAATCCCCTCGGCCGAGCCGGAAAGCCGGAACTCGCGCAGGCCGGAGGGGGCGGCGGCGTTCAGCATCGCCGCGACGTCCGACAGCAGCACCGAGGCCTCCGCCTGCCCGCCTCCGCGCAGGTCGGAGCGGAAGGGCTCGGTCCAGAGGGCGACGTCGCTCGCGCGGGCGGTCAGCGAGTCGACGCGCAGGCCGTTCGGGAGCCTCAGGCCCTGGAGGCTGAGCGAGGCGCTCGGGCAGACGATCTTCGGCTCGGGCGGCATGGACCGAGGCTACCTAGACTCCGGGCACGCAGTGGGCGGTATGGTGGAGCCATGGCGCTCTCTTGGCTGCCCCTGATCGCCGCCGCGGCGCTGCAGAGTCCGACGCAAGGCATCGTCCCCCGCGAGTTCCGGGCCGTGTGGGTTGCCACGGTGGACAACATCGATTGGCCCAGCAAGCCCGGTCTGCCCGCGGAGGAGCAGAAGCGCGAGCTGGACGGGATCGTCGACCGCTGCGCCGAGCTGGGGATCAACGCGATCGTGTTCCAGGTTCGGCCCATGTGCGACGCCCTGTACCGGTCGGAGATCGAGCCTTGGTCGTGGTACCTCACCGGGGAGCAGGGAAGGGATCCTGGCTACGACCCGCTGGAGCGGCTGATTGAGCGGGCGCACGCCAAGGGGATCGAGGTGCACGCGTGGTTCAACCCGTACCGCGCGAAGCACCCGTCG
>DPBN01000147.1:1254-2981 GCA_003516955.1 Armatimonadota bacterium
CCCGTCGATGAAGGGCGAGCTGGCGCCGAGCCACGTTGGGGCGCGCAATCTGCCCTGGGTGGCGACTTACGGCAACCACCTGTGGCTGGACCCGGGCTCCACGGAGGCCCAGAACCACACGCTCCGCGTGGTGGAGGACGTGGTTCGCCGCTACGACGTGGACGCGGTGCACATGGACGACTACTTCTACCCGTACCCAGTGGCGGAGACGGCCCCGGACGGCACCCGGCGCAACGTGCCGTTCCCGGACGCGGAGAGCTACGCCAAGTACCGCGAGAGGGGCGGGACGCTGGCGCTGGAGGACTGGCGCAGGCAGAACGTGGACCGGCTGATCGAGCAGATCGCCCGCCGCACGCACCGGGCCAAGCCTTGGGTGCGGTTCGGGATCAGCCCCTTCGGCATCTATCGGCCGGGGTTTCCGCCGGAGGTCCGCGCCGGGTTCGACCAGTACGCCCAGCTGTACGCCGATCCGCTGAAGTGGTACCGGAACGGATGGTGCGACTATTTGGCGCCGCAGCTGTACTGGCGCATCGGCTCGCCGCAGCCGTTCCCCGCCTTGCTGAACTGGTGGCTGGGACAGAGCGCCGCGGGCCGGCACGTGTGGCCGGGGCTGTTCACGAGCCAGGTGCAGGCAGCCGGATGGCCGGTGCAGGAGATCGCCGACCAGATCGGGCTGACCCGCGAGGCCAAGGCGAACGGGCACATCCACTTCAGCTACAAGGCGTTCCGCGGCGGGACGGTCGGCGCTGAGCTGTCCCAGACCTTGGCAGAGCTGTACGCGAGGAGAGCGCTGTCGCCCGCCACGCCGTGGTTGGATCCGACCCCGCCCGCCAAGCCGAGAGTGCGGGTCAAGCGGTTCGGCGATCGGCTGAGGATCGACTGGGGCGGCTCCCAGGAGCGGGGAGTCCGGTGGTGGGTCCTGCTCCGCCGGTCCGCGGAGGGCTGGGAGATCGTCTCCACCTTCGGCTCGGAGGAGCGGCAGGCCGAGCTGCCCGCCAAGTCGGATGGCCTGCGCCTGGTGGCGGTGAGCCGGACCGGGGTGGAGAGCGTGCCGGCGACGGTGGTCCCCTAGGCCTCCTTGGCCATCGGGGCGCCCTTGGGCAGGCGCACGGTGAAGGTGGAGCCCTCGCCGAGGCGGCTCTGCACGGAGACTTTGCCGCCGTGGGCCTCCACGATGTGCTTCACGATGCTGAGGCCCAGGCCGGTTCCGCCCTTGGCGCGCGAGCGGCCCTTGTCGACGCGGTAGAAGCGCTCGAAGACCCGGTCCAGGTGTTCGCTGGGGATGCCAATGCCTTGGTCCGCGACGGTGAGCACGGCCTCCTCGCCGCCGTCCTCCAGGCGCACGGTGATCGTGCCCTCGTTGGAGTACTTGATCGCGTTGTCCACCAGGTTGGCCACCACCTCGTAGACCTGGGTGTTGTTGGCGGCCAGCAGCAGGTGCTTCGGCCCCTCGTACTGCAGGCAGAGGCCCGCCTGCTGGGCGCGAGGCTCGGCCTCGGACACGATGTTGCGGACGAGAACGGCGAGGTCGCACTCCTGCTTGCGGACCGGGTTGGACTCGGCGGCGGAGAGGACCAGCAGGTCCTTGGAGATCTGCGTGAGGCGGTCCACCTCCTCGATGATCTTGCCGAGGAACCGCTCCCGCATGGGGCGGTCGGCGTCCGGCTCCTCGAGCAGCGTTTCCGCGACGGCGCGGATGGACGCCAGCGGCGTGCGCAGCTCGTGCG
>DPBN01000146.1 GCA_003516955.1 Armatimonadota bacterium
CGCCGCGAGCCTCGGGCAGCAGTACGCCGAGGAGGCCGGGAAGCTCGCGCTCGAGCTGGAAAGCCGCCGGGCCGAAGCCGACCGCCGCGCGGACGAGGAGGCCGCCCGCGTGGCGCGCGGGTACGGGTCCAGTCTGCGCAGCCTGCTGGCCGGAGCAGAGCAGGTGATTGCTCCGAGCGTGCCGGAGCGGAGGGTCCTTCTGCCGCCCGTGTCCGCCCCACCCCCGGCACCCAAGGCGCCCCCGAGACCCGGGAGCGACGCCGCGCTGGCGGCGCGGTTGGAGCTGTGGGCCGGCTGGAACGGGTACAAGTTGACGAGCGACCCCACCAAGGGGCGCGATGCGACCGAGGAGTTCGCCCGATGGCTCGAGTCAAACCCCGCACGACGTTAGGAGAGCTCGCCAAGCGGCTCGGAGGAGAGCTGCACGGCCCCGAGGAACAGCCGGTGGAGCGTCCGGTCCCTGCGGATTCCGACGACCCGGCGGGCCTTGCGTTCGTCTCCAGCAAAGGCTTCCTGGAGGTGTTCGAGCGGTCCGGAGCGGGTGCGGCGCTCGTTCCTGGGCACCTGCGTCCCTCGGCCAAGCCGCACATCGTGGTGGACGATCCCCGTGCGGCGTTCGGGATGGTTCTGGGGATGTTCGATCGGCCGCTGCCGCTGAACCCGGGCATCCATCCGACGGCGGTCGTTTCGCCGGAGGCGGAGGTCGCGCCGACGGCGCAGATCGGCGCCTACGCGGTGGTGGAGTCGGGAGCCCGCCTCGGCCCCGGCGTTCGCGTGTACCCGTTCGCCTATGTCGGCGAGGACTGCGAGCTGGGCGAGGGCACCGTGGTGTTCCCGCACGCGGTGCTGTACCGCGACGTGACCACGGGCAAGCGCTGCGCGATCCACGCGGGTGCGGTGCTCGGTGCGGACGGCTTCGGCTACGTGTGGGACGGCCATCAGCGGGTCAAGATCCCGCAGGTGGGCCGGGTCGTGCTCGGCGACGACGTCGAGATCGGCGCCAACGCCGCGGTCGATCGGGCCACCGCCGGCGAGACGCGCGTCGGGACCGGCACCAAGCTGGACAACCTGGTGCAGGTGGGGCACAACGTGCGCATCGGCGAGCACACGGTGATCGCGGCCCAGACGGGGATCAGCGGCAGCACCACCGTCGGCAACCGGGTCACCGTGGCGGGCCAGGTGGCGTTCTCGGACCACGTAGAGGTCTGCGACGACGTCGTTCTGGGCGGCCGCACGGCGGTGATCCAGAACATCCGCGAGCCGGGCGAGTACCTGGGCTTCCCCGCCAGGCCCCTCGGCGAGGCGATGCGCGCGCTGTCGCTGGCGACCAAGCTGCCGGAGCTGGCCGCCCGGCTGAGGCGCCTCGAGGAGCGCGTCCGCGATCTGGAGAACGAATGACCCGCACCGTACCCCGCCGCACGCTCCGCCGAGCCGCAGCCTTCAGCGGGATGGGGCTGCACTCGGGCGTCCCCGTCCGCGTGACGGTTCACCCCGGCGGGGACGGCATCGCCTTCCGGCTCGGAGACCAGAGGTGGGCGGCGTCGCCCGAGAACGTGGGCGACACGCTGCGCTGCACCACGCTCGGGGGCGTTTCCACCGTCGAGCACCTGATGGCGGCGCTGGCCGCCCTGGAGATCACGGACGCCGAGGTGGAGCTCGACGCCCCGGAGCTCCCCGCGCTCGACGGTTGCGCCGCGCAGTACTGGAGGGGCCTGTCAGAGGCCGGCACCGAGACGGTGGGCGAGCTCACCGTGCGCGGTCCGTTCGCGCGGGTCTTCGCGTCCGACGAGGCCGCCAAGGTGGCCATCGCGGAGGGCACGGGGCGGTGGAGGTACACCTTTCAGACCGAGGGCCCGTTTCCCGGCCTGCAGGAGGTCGAGTTCCTACACGTGCACGAGGCGTTCGGCAGGGAGATCGCGCCCGCCCGCACGTTCGGCTTCGAGCGCGAGCTGCCGAGGCTCAGGGAGCTGGGCCTCGCGCGGGGGCTGGACCTGGAGAAGGCGCTGCTGCTCGGCGAGGGCGGGTACGTCAACGAGCCGCGCTTCCCCGACGAGCCCGCGCGGCACAAGCTGCTCGATCTGATCGGCGATCTGTACCTCGCGGGCGTCCCGCCCTCGCTGCTGGACGTGGCGGCCGAGCGCTCGGGCCATCGGCTGCACGTGGAGGCCGCGCGCCGTCTGGCCCGAGCGGTCCGGATCGAACGGAGCTAGCTCCGGTCGAAGAGGGTGTTGAGCAGGCTCAGGATCTCCGCTTCGTCCCGGAAGCGACGCTCCGCCACAACCCTCATGCCGAGCTGTCTCCTGAGCTGACCGACGAGAATCCCGCTGCGAGGGTCGGACGTGGCGACCACCAGGGTGTTGCCGCGGAACCCCACAGGGGCGGCCGTGATCCGAAGCCACTCCTCGTAGGGGACGCGCTGGGCGATCTCCTTCAGCCTCTCCGGATCGTCGTCGTAGTCGAGGTCGAAGTACTCCGAAGACCGCAGGTCGTACTCCTCCTCCGAGCTGAACGCCATGGGGCTGGATAGGAGGAACATCGCCCGGGAATAGGCCCTCCGGCGCGAGAAGTGGGCCTCCTCTTCGCTGTATTGGTAGGACAGGTGCTCCGTCTCCTCGATCAGCTGGTCCAGCATCCGCAGGGAGTCGCGCAGCAGCTCTCCGTCCGCCTGGGGATGGGCCGCGATCCGCTCGCGCAGGGCCTTGGCCTCCTCGTTCAGCGCCATGGCCGCCTCTTGGGAGTGCAGGTCGAGGCTGCGCCCCATCAGCTCGCTGGCTTGCTGGGCGAGCAGGTGCTCGGTGGCCCGAGGCTCCACGGTGGACTCGTCGGGCATGGACAGCGTCAGGCTGTGGCGGTCGCCCGTCTTGGCGTCCGTGTAGCGGATCTCGAGCGACTGCGCGCAGTCGGGCGGAGACGCGACCACCCGGTGCCGCACCTCTCCGTCCACCATCCGCGGAATCTCGAACGATCCTTCCCTCCACACGACCTCGAGGTCCGTGATCGCGGTGGACAGCATCAGGAACCGCTCGTGGGTGAACGCTTGGCGGATCGAGGCGGCGGTTCGGGCGAAGTAGTGCGCCCCTCGGCCGGCCTGGGCCATCTGGGTCATCAGCCGCTCGTCGTAGTCGGTTCCGATGCCGATCGTGGAGGTGGTCACGCCGCGGTCCCGCAGCGCCCGCTCGGCCTCTAGGGCCAGGCTCGCCGCGTCCGTGAAGCGGCCGCGGTTGGCCAGCCCGTCGGAGAGCAGGACGACGTGCCCGCCCCCGGGCAGCAGCTGCACGCCCTGCAGCCAGCCGCCGTGCAGGTTGGTCATTCCGCCGGGGTGCACCCTGCGGAGGAGCCGCTCGGTCTCTTCGGACGCCTCGGCCAGGCTCTGAAGGACCTCGACTTCGTCGTCGTAGATCACGATGCCTACGCGGTCGTTCTCCGCGAGGGATTGGACCATGTCGATGGCGGACTGCTTGGCGATGTCCAGCTTCTCGCCGGACATGGATCCGCTGCGGTCGATCACCAGCGCGAGCTGCAGCGGCGTCGCGGGGTCTACGTCGGAGCGGTCGATGGCCTCGAAGCGAAGCAGGAGGAGGCGCTCTTCGTTCTCCTCGTGCAGCAGGGCCTCGACGATGAGGTGGTCGTTGGAAGTTCTTGTTGGGTTCATGGTGGCCTCCTCGGCAGGACCTCGCTCTCAGATCGGAGGTCCTCTAGGTGCCTCTTCTCGCCCCCGAGACGATTTCGGCTAAGGAGACCGGGGTCCTTGCGGGCCGGGAGTATAATCCGGGTCGGACTGGCGGATCGTCTAATGGTAGGACAGCGGTTTTTGGTGCCGCACGTCTAGGTTCGAATCCTAGTCCGCCAGCCAGTTCCCAGCCTTCCGCCGTCGGTCCGGTCTGTTCGCCGGGACCCTTCGGGCGACCGAGGCGCGCGGGGAAGCGCTACGGCAGCAGCCTCGCGAGGACGCGGTCCGCCTCGGTCGCGCTGCAAGCCCGCAGGATGCGCACGCACCTGGCCTCCACGAGAGCCGCCACGATGCCCGCGCGTCGGTGCGACCGCTCGCCTGGCGACCAGCCCCAATCCAGGAAGACGGCGCAGTCGGCTGCGCGCAGGCGGTCCGACGGGGGCGCCTCGCGGAAGACCGAAACGTCGACTCCGCGGTCGGCGAGCAGCCGCGCGTAGGGCGCGACCCGATCCTCTGCCGAGCCGATCAGGACCACGGCCCCCAGTGAGGCGCGATCGCCGTCCCGTTCCGTCTTCGATGCCGCTGAAGCCAAGCGAGCGGGTCCCCCCACGCCATTATGGGCGACCCGCTCGGCCTGCCGGGTGCCGTCCCCTCGCTCAGAGCGCCGGAACGAGCACGATCTTGCGGAGATTCATCAGGGCGTTCCCTTGGAAGCGGACCGGCTTCACCCGCAGGGTGCGGTCGCCCTTCTTGAGGGTCAGCGTCCCGGACAGGGTCAGCGTGTCGAACTTGCGCCACGAGCCGGTGTCGCCCGTGGTGCCGCCCAGCCTCTGGCCGTCGTCGGTCGACAGCTCGAAGGTCCCGCCGGCCTGGTCCGGAGGGCAGGCGTACTCCAGCTCCACGCGGTAGATCTCTGTCTTCGGCACGCGCACGGTCCATTCGACGGTGTCGCCCAGGTCCATCCACCCGCCGACGTTCGGCACGCCGTCGATGGACTCCACGAACGCGCGGGACCCGCGGATCACGGCGTCCGCGGCCAGAAGCGTGGCCCGGCCTTGGCCGTCGGTGTGGAGCGGCTGGACCGCCTTCTCGACCAGGATCGGCCCGGCGTATTGCACCTCGACCACGATGGGAAGGTCCTCCAGCTCCGCGGCGACCTTCGGCTTGGAGGCGACCTGCACCAGCGTCGCCGGTCCGGCCTCGGTCGACACGTTCTGGGCGGAGACCTTCACGCGGGATCCGAGAACCCGCGCCTTGATGGGAGCGGTCTGCACGCCCGGCAGCACGAAGCGGCCGTCTGCAGGCCACGAGAAGGCGTGCAGGTAGAGCGTGGTGCCCTTCCGGGTGACGCGCCCGTCGAACGGCGGCTTGCCCAGCGGGCTCTTCGTGGTTCCGTAGATCGCCGGGCCGTTGACCTTCATCCAGCGCCCGACCTGCTCCAGGCGCTCGACGGACGGCTGGGGAATCTCGCCCAGCTCCGTCGGTCCCACGTTCAGCAGGAAGTTGCCGCCCTTGCTGGCGATGTCGCACAGCTTGCGCACCAGGTCCTGCGTGGACTTCCAGTTGTGATCGTTGCGGCTGTACCCCCAGTTGTCGTTCATCGTCATGCAGGTCTCCCAGAGCCGGCCTCCGGGCATGGCGCCGGCGGGGATGGTCTGCTCGGGGGTGGCGTAATCCTCGGGGAGGTTGATGCGGTCGTTGATGAGCACCCACGGCTGGAGCTTGCGGATCATCGCGACGACCTCCTTGGCCCGGAGCTCGTCGGCGCTGTGCTCCCAACCTCCGTCGAACCAGATCCCTCCGATCCTGCCGTAGCGGGTGAGCAGCTCCGTCAGCTGGCCCTTCATGAAGTCGATGTAGCGGTTGAGGTCGGCTCCCGCCGCCGGACGGGTCTCCGTCTCCCATGGCCTGCGGGGCAGATAGTCCGGGTGGTGCCAGTCCATGATCGAGTGGTAGAAGCACAGGGTGACGCCGTGCTTGCGGCACGCCTCCGCCAGCTCCTTGAGCGGATCGCGCCGGAAAGGCGTCCGGCCCGTGATGCTCCAGTCGGACAGCTTGGTATCCCACATCGCGAAGCCGTCGTGGTGCTTGCTGGTGATCACGATGTACTTCATCCCGGCGGCCTTGGCCAGCCGCACCCAGCGGTCGGCGTCGTACTTCACCGGGTTGAACTGGGGCGCGAACTTCTCGTAGTCCGCGACCTGCATCTTGTGCGTCGAGAGGTGCCACTCGCCGTCCGCCGGCACGGAGTAGACGCCCCAGTGGATGAACATCCCGAACTTGGCCTCGCGCCACCAAGCCGTCCGCGCGGCGAACTGCGCCTCGGTCTCACCCGTGTTCGGGTTCACCATCAGCGGCTCGTCGACGGGTCCGGCCGCCGCCGCGAAGGCGCCGCAAAGCAAGGCAGAGAACAGTCCCATGTCTGGCACTGTTACCCTCTGGGAGCCCGCCGATGCGCCGTTGGCCGCGGCGGTGGTCTGGTATCCTTGGCCTCCATGGGGCTCTGGGCGGCGCTGGCGGCATCGCTGTTGGCCGCTTCCCTCCAGCCGGCCAGGGTGGTGCTGGCGCCCATCGACGACCGCCCGGCCACGGGGCAGTTCGCTCGGATGATCGGCGCCATCGCGGGCGTCGAGGTCCAAACCCCTCCGCCGTCCATGCTCGGCCGCTTCACCACACCGGGCGACCCCGACGCTGTTCTGTCGTGGTTGGAGCGGCAAGAGCTGGACGAATCCGCCGCCGTCGTCGTGAGCGCCGAGATGGTGTGCTTCGGGGGGCTGGTGGCCAGCCGGACCGATGCGACGCCCCTCGCGTCGGCCCTCGCCCGCCTCGATCGCCTGAGAACGATCCGCCGGGTGCACCCGCAGACCCCGTTCTACGTGTTCGCGACGATCCCGCGCGTGTTGCCGACCGCCACCGTCGAGACGGCACCCTGGCGGGACGCGCTTGGAACCTACGTGACCCTCCGCGAGCAGATCCGCTCCGGGCGGGCCGTGGACGCGAAGGCTTGGGCCAAAGCGAGGAGGAAGGCTCCGATGGCGCGCGTCGAAGCCTACGACCGGATGCGCCGCCGGAACGAGGCGGTGCTGGTTCGGCTGATCGAGGACACCGCGGCAGGCGTGTACGACTACCTGACGATCGGTCAGGACGACGCCGCCTCCAGCGGCCCGCATGTGCCCGAGGGGAAGCGCCTGCGGGCCCTGGTGGAGCGCCTCGGCATCGGCGGAAAGGTGTACTTCTGCGAGGGCATCGATCAGCACTCGAGCGTGCTGGTGAGCCGGGCCGCGCTCCGGAGCGCCGGGTGGCAGCCGAGGGTGCGGATCGTGCTGTCCGATCCCCCCGCCGCGCGGAGGCCCGCGCCCTACGAGTCGAAGCCGCTCGCAAAGACCCTGGAAGACCAGCTTCTGGCGAGCGGCGCCAGGCCCGCCGAGGACGGCAGCGCGGCCGATTACACGCTGTTCGTGAACACGCCGAAGCCGCCGCGGGAGAGCTTCGAGAGCTTCTGCGCCCGGCTGGTCGCCGCGCTGGAGGCCGGGGATCCGTGCGCGGTGGCCGACGTGAACCTCGGCGAGGAGGGGATCGCCGACGAACGCCTGTTCCGCGCGATCTGGCAGAGCCCGAGCGTGGCCGACCTCCTCGCCTACGCCGGATGGAACACGGCCGGCAACACGATGGGAACGACGATTCCCGCCGCGAACCTGGCGATGCTGGCCCGACGCGCCGGCATGGGGTCGCGCGCCGAGGCGGCCCGCAGAACGTTCCTGCTGCACCGCTTCGCCAACGACTTCGCGTACCACAAGCTGGTTCGGCCGATCGCGTACAACCTGGTGCGGGAGCTGCAGCCCAGGCAGCCGCCGTTCGAGGTTCGCGGCGAGGCCTTCGCGCTGGCGGACAGCTTCGTGCGGAGGGCGATGCGGTCCTACGTCGAGCGGTACTTCCGCGAGCGGTTCCAAGACGAGGACGCCCTCGCCCGCCGCCCGCTGTGGGAGCTCACACCGGTGGACGCCGGACTGCCTTGGCCGAGGGTCTACGAGGTGAGGCTCGAGTTCGAGATCCGGCCCGCGCCGCTAGTCCCTTAGGCGGGAAGTCTGTGGGCGGGAGGGTATACCGCACCAAGAGGGAACGATTCCCTCCTTAGACCCTGAGAAGAGGAAGACCATGTCCAACATCGAAACGATCTGCCTGGAGGAGCGCGCGGTCGCGAAGGTCGGCCAGCCCGCTCCGGATTTCACCATGCCCAGCACCCTGGACATCGAGAAGCTCGACAAGACCGTGAGCCTCTCGGACTACCGCGGCAAGTGGCTCGTGCTGTTCTTCTATCCGCTGGACTTCACGTTCGTCTGCCCGACGGAGATCACCGCGCTCTCCGACCGCTACGAGGAGTTCCAAGCCCTGAACTGCGAGATCCTCGGCGTCTCCACCGACTCCGTGTACTGCCACCGGGCCTGGCTGCGCACCCCCCGCTCGCAGAACGGCATCGAGGGAACGAAATACCCGCTGGCCAGCGACATGACCCACGAGGTCTCGGCCTCCTACGGTGTGCTGGTGGAGGACAAGGGCATCGCGCTGCGGGGCCTGTTCATCATCGATCCGGACGGCGTGCTGCAGTACTCGGTGATCAACAACCTGAACGTCGGTCGCAGCGTCGACGAGACGTTGCGCGTGCTCGAGGCTCTGCAGTCGGGCGGCCTGTGCGGCGCCGACTGGAAGCCGGGGATGAAGACGCTCTGATGCCCCTGAGGGTCGGTTCCGAGGTTCCGAGCTTCGACGGCGCGACCGAGTGGCTGAACGGCGAGCCCAACTGGGAGGAACTCAAAGGCAAGCCGCTGCTGGTCCACTTCTGGGCCGTGAGCTGCCACATCTGCCACGAGAACCTGCCGGTGATCGGCGAGTGGCGGGCCAAGTACGGGCCGAAGGGCCTCGGCTTCGTCGCAGTCCACATGCCGCGGCAGGAGGCGGACACCGACGTGGAGGAGGTGCGCCGCCAGGTGGCCGAATACGGCATCGTGGAGCCCTGCGCCGTCGACAACCAGCACCGCGTCGCGGAGAGCTTCGAGAACCAGTATGTCCCTGCCTACTTCCTCTTCGACGCGGAAGGGAAGATGCGCTCCCGCGCGGCGGGCGCGAACGGGCTGAAGATGCTTCAGTCCGCCCTCGAGCGTCTGCTTGAAGGCTGACGGGTGCGGCTCCCCGGCCGTCAGGCTGGGGAGCCCACGTCAT
>DPBN01000347.1 GCA_003516955.1 Armatimonadota bacterium
CGAACACGCCGTCCACGCGCCGAAGGGCCCGAAGATCGGCCGGACCCGGCACGCGGTCGAGCGCGATCTTGGAGATCAGCCCCTGAGGAATCTTCACGTGCTCCGCCTCGCCCGGCGTGAATCCCATCTGAACCAGAGCCTTCTGCACCGCGCCGAGGGTCTTTCCGTCGTGTCGCACGGCCAGAACCGCGGCGATCGGTCCCGACTTGGCTGTGTTGACCTCGTTGAGAACCGCCCCGGACTTGACGAACGCCTCCACGATGCGCACGGTTTCGATCGCCACGGCCTCCTGCGCCTGCTCGGTGCTGGCGCCGATGTGGTGCGTGCAGTACACGTGCGGGTGGTCCTTCATCGGCCCCTCGTACGTGCCCTCGGCGGTAGCGGGCTCGTCCTCGAACACGTCCAGGCCAGCGAAGATCGGCTTGGAGTCGAGCGCCTCGAGCAATGCGGCGGTGTCCACCACCTCGGCCCGGCTCGTGTTGATGAACACCGCCCCGGGCTTCATGGCCTCGAAGAACGACTTGCCGATCATGCCCCGCGTCCCGGGGTTCAGGCTCACGTGCACCGAGACGAAGTCCGAGCGCTCCGCCACCTCGTCCACGGACTCGCACCGACCGATGCCGAGGGCCCCGGCGACGTCCGGCGACAGCCAGCGGCTGTAGGCGATCACCCGCATCCCGAACGCCTGCGCCCGAGGAACCATCTCCTGGGCGATGTTCCCCAGGCCGATCAGCCCCAGGGTGCGCCCGAAGAGGCCCCTTGCCTTGCTGAAGGCGGCCTTGTTCCAGCGGCCGCGCCGCAGCTCTCCGACGCACTCGGGGATGTGTCGGTCGATCGAGAGCATCAGGCCGAAGGCCAGCTCCGCCACGGCGATGGCGTTCTTGCCAGGGCAGTTCGCCACGGCCACGCCGTTCTTGGTCGCCGCCTCCACGTCGATCGTGTTCACGCCCGCGCCGGCGCGGATCACCAGCTTGAGGGAGGTGCCCGTCACCATGGGCGCGGTCACCTTGGTCGAGCGCACGACGAGGATTTCCGGCTGGTACTCGCGGATCTTGTCCTCCAGAGCCTGCTCCTTGAGCGACGGGTCGCTCAGCACCTCGACGCCGAGCGCCTTCAGCCCATCCAGGCCCACCTTCTCGAACTTGTCGGCGACCAGAACCTTCATGCCAGCGAGTTTACACAACGGCCGTGGCCGACAACCAAGGCTTCGGGTATCTTAGGAGAGCCAGCCAGCCTCGCCGGGGTGGCGGAATGGTAGACGCGGCGGTCTCAAACACCGTTGGTGGCGACACCATGAGGGTTCGAGTCCCTCCCCCGGCACCACCTTAGGCCAGTCTGCGGAACTGGTGCTTGCCGACCCGCAGCACCCTGCCCCTCAGCTCCTCGGGCCTGTAGGCGCGGACCGGATCGTCCGCCCTCTCGCCGTCCAGGCTCACGCCTCCGGCCTGCATCAGCCTCCGAGCCTCGCTGTTGGTCTTGGCGAGTCCCAAGGCGGCGATCAGCGCGGGCAGCGACACCGATCCGTCCTCACGAACCAACTCACCCGGGATCGCGGCCTCCGGCGCGTCGACCGGCTGCCGCCGCTGGCTGAACGTCGCGACGAAGTAGGCGTCGGCGGCCTCCGCGGCCTCCGGCCCGTGGTAGAGGGCGACGATCTCGCGCGCCAGGCGCCGCTTGACGTCCCGCGGGTTCACCCTGCCCTCGCGGGCGTCGGCGCACAGCCGCCGCACCTCGTCCATCGGCACGTCGGTGGCCAACTCGAAGTAGTTCTCCATGATCTCGTCGGGGATCGACATCGTCTTGCCGAACATGTCGTTCGGCTCGTCCACGATCGAGATGTAGTTGCCCAAGCTCTGGGACATCTTCTCCTTGCCGTCGATGCCAACGAGCAGCGGGCAAAGCATCACCACCTGCGGCTCGAGGCCGTACTGCTCCATGAGCGTCCGTCCGACCAGACAGTTGAACTTCTGGTCGTTGCCGCCGATCTCCACGTCGGCCTTCATCGCCACCGAATCCATCCCCTGGCACAGCGGGTAGAGGATCTCGTGCATCGCGATCGGACGCTGCTCGGCCAGCCGCTTCGCGAAGTCGTCCCGCTCCAGGATCCGGGCCACCGTGTACCGCGAGGCCAGCCGGATCACGTCCTCGAACGTCATGGGGCCGAGCCAGTCCTTGTTGAACAGGATCTCGGTCTTGGCCGGATCGAGGATCTTGCCGATCTGCAGCATCACGGCGTCGACGTTCGCCTGAACCTCCTCGCGGCTGAGCTGCGGGCGGGTCTTGTTCTTTCCGCTGGGGTCGCCGATCATCGACGTGAAGTCGCCGATGATGAGCACCGCCTGATGCCCGAGCCTCTGGAAGTCCCGCAGCTTGCGCAGCACCACGGCCCATCCCAAGGTGACGTGCTTGGCCGTCGGATCCACACCGAGCTTGACGCGGAGAGGCCGCCCCTTGGCCAGCTTTTCCCGCAGATCCCCCTCCGAGATGATCTCGGTGGTTCCCCTCCTCAGCAGCTCCAGCTGTTCGTCGACCGTCATGGCGCAGGGAGTTTACCGAGCGCGCCCGCGAACCGGCCTCGGCACGATTCCACCAAGTATTTTTGCCGGATTTTGCAGAGGGGGCCGGTACCAACGGTGGAATTCCGTGCACAATGGAAGCGCAGTCCCCGCGAAGGACGCGGGCCTGTAAGGAGAGGATTCAACGATGAAGTCATTTACTGCGGTTCTCGCTGTCCTCGGACTGAGCGCGGCCGCCCACTCGGCGCAGATCCTGTTCGCCAGCGGAACGTTCACCGTTTCGAATGGGAAGATCGCGTCACAGCCGATGCAGTTCGCCACGTACGATCTGGGCTCGCTGAACCCGGCGCTCACTGGACAGACGTGGGCGGGCATCTTCGGCGACCAAGGCCAGTTCCAGTTCGTGTTCGATCCCGGGAACGTGACGGCCTACGACAGCGACGCGCCGAACAGCTACGGCACGCCCGTCTCCGGAACGTTCGACTGGGCGATCAACAACGTTCAGAGCAACCAGGTCGTGGACAGCCTCTTCCGGGGCACCGCCCAGGGGCTGACCGTGCCCGGCGACACCGGTCTGCTCACGGACGGCGGCATCCACTGGTACTACGGCACGAACGTGACGGCGCTGAGCAGCTGGGGGCTCACCGACACGATCACCCTGAAGCTGAGCCTTCCCAACTACAGCGGGCAAGGAACCACGACCCAGTACGAGGGCGAGTTCTACTTCAACCGCGTGGAGAACGGAGCGCCCGTTCCCGAGCCAGTCACGGTTGCTCTGGGCGCGCTGGGCCTCGCGGCCGCGGTCCGTCGCCGGGTCCGCCGCTGAGCCGCCGGCTCACGCTGGAACA
>DPBN01000367.1 GCA_003516955.1 Armatimonadota bacterium
CTGAACAGGTTGAAGGCGTACACGTGCGGCAACACCCGAGGCTTGGGCTCGCGACCCTCCAGAACGTCGCGGGTCTGCTCCTCCAGCTCGCGCATGGCGGCGGCTCCCGCGCCGCTCGCGCTCTGGTAGGTGCTCACGATCAGCCTCTCGACCCGACCGAGCTTCGTCAGCGGGTGAACGGCCATCAGAAGGATGATCGCGCTGCAGTTCGGGTTCGCGATCAGGCGGCAGCCCTCGGGGATGGCGTCGAAGTTGATCTCCGGCACCACCAGCGGCACGTCCGGGTCCATGCGGAACGCGCTCGAGTTGTCGACGACCGTCGCCCCGGCCGCCACGGCGTGGGGCGCGAACTCCCGGCTCCGCGAGGCGCCCGCGCTGAAGAAGGCGACGTCGATCCCCTCGAACGACTCCGGCCGAACCGCCTCGACCTCGACCTCTTCCCCACGGAACATCAGGCGCTTGCCGGCAGAACGCTCGCTCGCCAAGAGGCGCAGCCTTCCAACCGGGAACGCGCGCGACTCGAACAGCTTGAGAAACTCGCCGCCCACGGCGCCGGTCGCGCCCAGCACCGCGACGTTCAACTGCCTGGCCATACGGGGCGTTGATACCCGATCCCCCCGGACCGTCGCTCACGGAGATGCCCGCCATCCGTCCCGATCGGCGCGAATCGTGTCCCGAACCGCTTGGCTTCTTGCTCCACAGACAGCATAATCAGAGAGGAGCGGGGACGACGCCGGAAAAGGAGACCAGCAGCACGATGAGGTTCGGCCAAGACTGCCCGCTCAGCGGCACCGAGCTCTACCATACGGAGCAGGAGCTGTTCGAGCTGAGAACGGGGGCCGTGCAGCAGGCCACCCTGGTTCGCTTGGACTTGCCTGCGGACAACCACTGCCTCCTCTGGGTCTGCAAGGGCACGATGCTGGTCCGTCGCGGCTTGGGCGGCCGGTGGTCCGTGCTGGCTCCCGAGAGCGTCGGGTTCGTCTCCGGCCCGTCGCCGGTCTCGGTGAGTCTGGCCAGAGGGGAGCACAAGCTGTACGTGATGCTGTGGCACGGCGAGTCCGCGGCCGCGCTGCACCGTTGGATTTTGCGCGAGCGTCGGTCGGTGAAAACGGGGCAGGTGCTGCAGGGCGTTTTCTCCACGCCGTTCCAGCACGTCAAGGAGGCCGATCTGGACCGTCTGGCCGCCGACGCCCGGCGAGGCGCGGACTGGGTCCTGCCCGTGTTCTTCTCGTACGCGCACTGCGGCGTGGCCGAGTGCGTCAAGAGCGAGGACGCCGTCGGCCTGACCCCCCTCCCGAGCGACCTTCCGCCGGTGCTCGTCGCGCTGATCGATCGCGTGAAGGAGCACCCGGAGCATCCGTGGCCGCTCAAGGACGGCGCGGACTTCGTGGGTTACTCCCCGTTCCACTTCTCGCGCGTCTTCAAGACGCTCGTCGGCTACGGGTTCCACGAGTTCGTGGACCGATGCCGCACGGAGTTGGCGGTGCGCAAGCTGACCGCGACCGACGAGCCGGTGGAGTCGATCGCCGCCGCGTGTGGATTCGGCACCGCGCAGGGCCTGCGCGAGTCGATCAAAGAGTATCTCGGCCTTCTGCCCTCCGAGCTGAGGGCGGAGCACGGCCAAGGCCGAGCCGAGCTCAGCGGCTGATGCGCCGGCGCCGGGCCAAGAGCGCGAGGCCCGCGCCGAGGACGGCCAGAGTCGCCGGCTCCGGCACGGCCTCCACCTGCAGGGTGGCCGATCCTCCGGGGCGAAGGGCGTCCGTGTTCAGGTTGTACAGGAACGTGCTGCCCTCGATGTCCCGACCGGCGTCGTAGAGCACGACGTTGTACGACTCGCCGGGCAGGAGCCCGAGGTTCTTCAACTTGACGTCCATGAGGTGGACGGGCGTGTCCGCAGGGGTGGGCGTGTCCACGCCGCTGTTCAGAACGAGCAGGTACTCGATGCCGTACGGCCGCTCGCCGGGACCGCTCGTCGGGTCCGTCCCGCCGCCGAGCACTCCCGTGTTGGGCGGGAACAGGCTGTACAGCGAGTTGACGTTGGCGTGCGAGGTGGTCGCCGTGCCGGCCAGCCCGAGGAGCCCGTCCGTCGGCGAGGCGCCTGGGCCCGCGGTGTTGGTCCTGTCGAAGCCGATGAACAGGTTCGCACCGAGATGGTCCCACGATCCGCCCACCGTCTTGAACCACACGCTGAGCGTGAACTCCGACCCGACGTCCCCGATCGGAAGGTAGCTCAGGGGCGTGTTGCCTGCGTCGGCGGGATCGGTGAAGAAGAACTCCACCCCCACCGCACCGGCCTGCGTGCCGGCCAAGGCCAGCGCCGCGACGATTCCGCCTGCGATTCCTCTCATCCACATGACCGATCCAACTCCAAGTAGGCCCGCCGTTCGGCCAAGGCCCCGCACTCTTTCAGCATAGCGCAAAAACGGCCCAATGAAGCCGGCAATGGGTACCGGTTCGTCACGGATCCCCCCTCAGGCGCCAGTTCTTGGCGACGACGTTGCGGTCCAGCAGATTCACCCGGAGGTCGCCGTTCAGATCGGCCCTCGGATCCCAGTTCGAGGAACCGGGCTGGGACCGCCACGCGGCGGAGATCAGGTTCACATCGGCCAGGTTGATCGTGTTGTCCCCGTTGCAGTCCCCGTTCAGCAGCGAGAACGAGAGGCCGGAGGCGCCGTCGGCGGCGATCGCGACGTTCTTCAGAACCTTCCGAAGCCAGGTCGGGCCCTTGAACGCCAGGTCGTAGGTGCCCGGCGCGACGTTCGCCCTCACGCGGAATCCGCCCGCCGAGTCCAGATGGATCGTCAGCGACTGGACGACCGTCGTGGTCCCCGGGTTGCGGATCTCAAGAGTGATCGGCACCTGCGTCCGGTCGCCGGCGAAGTCCTGGAGCTGGCCGACGCCCGCGAGCGCCTGCTCCGGCACCACCGTGAGGTCCGCCGAGGCCGTGCCCCCGCCGTACGAGCCCTGGATGGCCACCACGGTCTGCGACGACACCGTTCCGGTCGAGACGCTGAACGTGGCCTCGGTGGCGCCGGCGGCGACGGTCACCGAGGTCGGCACCGCCGCGACCGACGGGTTCGAGCTGGAGAGCGAAACCACCGCGCCGCCGGACGGAGCCGGGGCCGTCAGCGTCACCGTGCCCACCGAGCTCTCTCCGGCCACCACCTGGGTCGGGTTCAGCGTCAGGCTCTGCAGGCGGGAGGCCACCCCGGGCGTGAGGCCCACCACCGCCAGGCCGAACGCCTGCGATCCGCCGACCAGCGAGCCCTTGTGCGTCACCCGCACCTCCACCGTGGCGGTGCCGGGGCTGGGGATGTCCACTCTCTCGACGTTGTCCCGGAAGTTGTCGCCCCGCGTCGCGGCGCTGCTCGGCGAGGCCGGGTTGAGCACCCAGGGACTCCACTCCACGCCGTTCACGAAGACCCGCAGGTCCAGGTCGTTCACCAGCCGCAGGTCCGTCGGGTCGTTCGTGCCGTAGTTCGACACCGGCCCGGGGCGGTCGGTCCAAGCCAGCGCGACCCGCACGGGCGCGCCGCTCGACTGGTAGGTGTACGACTTCGTCTGGCCGTTCTGGAGGGTGTCCTCCACGACGACGCCCGGGGTTTGGGAGTTGGCGAGCAAGACGTCCGTCGCCTTCTTCGCGTCGATCAGGCCCCAGCCGAACTTGTAGTCCGGGCCGTCCGCTGGCCCCGCCTCGTTCGCCGTAGCGATCAGCAGCGCCTTGATCGTCGCGCTCCAAAGATCCTGGCCCTGGTTCAGGTTGCGCTGGTGCCGCACCAGCAGGCCCACCACCCCGGCGGCGGCCGGCGAGGCCATCGAGGTGCCGCTCGCGTAGGCGTAGGAGCTGTCGCTGGAGTTGTACGTGGAATAGAGGTTCACGCCCGGCGCGACGAGGTCCGGCTTGATCCGGCCGTCGTCCGTGGGACCCCAGCTGCTGAAGTTGTTCATCACGACCGACGACGGTCCGCTGTAGCCTCCCGAGATGCTGCTGACGGCGCCGATCGTGAGCACGTTCTTGGCAGTTCCGCTCGTGGGGATCGTGTCGTAGCCGCCCTTCGTGTTCCTCGACTGGTCGTTGCCCGCGGCCTTGACGATCACGTAATAGGGTGCGTCGAACGCCATCTGGTCCCACGTCTGCGCCTCCGGGTCGTAGAAGCCGTAGTTCCAGTCAGCGCCGTTGTCGTAGTAGACCGCATAGGAGTGGTTCGAGACGCGGAGCCCAGCGGCGGCCCTTGCGGCCATCTCGGCCGCGTCCGAGTTCCAGTCGAAGCTCAGCAGGTTGGCCTCGTAGGCCATCCCCTTCGCCGACGGATCCACCCCGGCGGCCACCATGGTGCCGCCGACGTGCGTGGCGTGCCACTGGTTGGCCACGCCGTCCACGTTCGCCACGCGCCCGCCGAACTCGCGGTGGGTGGTGCGCACGCTCCCGCCGTCCCAGATGCCCAGCTCGATGCCGCTTCCCGAGAGAGCGAGTCCGGCGGAGCCGCCCGGCCAGATCTTGTCCACGTTCATCGTTCGGGCGGCGTTCAGGTTGCACGTGACGAACACCCCGTCCCAGCCCGGGAACCTCCAGAACCGCTGGGTCAGCCGCCCGTCGGGCAGTGTGCGGGGGACCGGTCTGGCGAGGCTCGGCGCCAAAAGACCAATCGCGAGGCGCTGGGTCCGCTCCAACCGCTGGATGCGGCCGGACAGCTCCAGCAGCGCTGGAACGTTCGTGACCGTCTGGGCCGAGGCGAGCGCGACGAGGGACAGCGCCGCGAGCGACGCCAGGCTAAGGTTCCTTTTCGACATCATGGCCAGTCACAGAGCGGAAGGCAGAAACCTCCCCCGCCTTCCATTGTCCATCACTTCTCCCACCGAAGTGGGCCCGGCAAATATGCCGGGTTCTTCACGGCGCGCCCGACAGGCGCCAGTTCCGCGCGATGATGTTGCGGTCCGCCAGGTTCACCGAGCCGTCTCCGTTCAGGTCCGCGTTCGGATCCCAGTTGGCGCTGCCCGGCGTCGAGCGCCATGCCCGCGACACGGCGTTGAGGTCCGCCAGGTTCACGGTGTTGTCGCCGTTGCAGTCGCCGTTGACCAGCGAGACCGCCAGCCCGGTGACCGGCGAGCCGTTCAGCGCCACGCCCGCGACCTTCCTGCGCAGCCAATGGCTCGCCTTGAACGCGAGGTCATAGCTGCCGGACAGCGCCGTGGTGAAGCTGAACTGCCCCGTGGCCCCGAGCGTCACCGTGTGCGTCTCCAGCGCCAAGGTTCCGCCGGGAGCCCTCACCTGCACCTCCACAGGAACGCCGAGGGGAGCGCCCGAGAAGTCCCCGAGGGTCACGGTGCCCGACACCGTGGTCGTGACCGCAGGCTGGATGGTCAGCGTGACCGAGCTGGAGCGGCCCGAGCCGGCCAGATACGTGGCCCGCAGGTAGCACGTTCGGTTCGGGAGCGTGAAGCCAGTCAGTTCGAACTCCGGACCGTCGATCACCACCTCCCGGTCGGCGAGCACGTCGTCTCCGCCGGGCGTGGTGCCGATGCGCACCACCAGCTGGTCGATGCCGGTCTCGGTGTCGTAGGCCCAGTGACGCAAGACCAGCCTGCCCGGCTCGGGGTCCTCCGCAAGCTCGAAGCGGGCGATGGTCGGGTCGGTGTCGTCCCAGGTGAACGTCCCGCACCAGAAGTCCACACCCGGCGCATCCGAGCCCTCGCGAACCACGGCCCGCTTCGACTTGACCGCCCCGAACGGCGCGGCCGTGACGTTGTACACGCCGGGCGGCAGAGCCTCGAAGCGGTAGGTGCCGTCGGACTGCGTGGTCGTCGTGTAGGTCAGGCCTCCAGCGATCGGCCACGCCTTGACGGCGACGTTCGCCACGGGCGTCGCGCCGTAGTACACGATGCCCTCGATCGCGCCGGTTTCGGCGTTGCGGAAGTCGGCGTCCTGCAGCAGGGCGGCGATGTTCAGCGAACCGTATCCCTGGTACGGCTCCCAGCCCCCGTAAGGTGCCCCCATGACGCCGATCGCCGAGCGCTCGATCGCCCGGTAGACCCGCACGTTCGCCCAGCCGGAGTCGTGCCTCAGGCCGAACTTGTCAAGGTAGAGCGCCGCCGCGCCCGAAACGATCGGTGTGGCCATGCTCGTTCCGGCCAAGTAGGCGTAGTTCAGGTTGTACGGGGGGTACAACACACCCTGCTGGCTCAGGTTCCAAAGCGCCCCGGGCGTGCGCATGGCCGTCGAGAAGACGAACTGGATCTTGAAGGAGCTCAGGTCCGGAGCGATGATCGCGTCGCCGCCCGGAGCCGCCACATCCACGTAGTAGCCGAAGCCGCTGTAGGTGGAAACCGCGGGGATGAGGTCCGGACCGTTCGCGGAGACCCCCAGCGCCCCGCTGCAGGCCGCCGGGTAGATCGGCCCGAGGTCGCCTCCCCCGTTGCCGTCCTCGTTGCCGGCGGCCACCACCAGGCATCCCTTCTGGAACGCGTAGGTCACGGCGTCCTGAAAGATCTGCGAGTAGTTCTCGGTGCCGAGGCTGAGGTTGATGATGTCGGCGCCGTTGTCGGCGGCGTAGAAGATGGCCGCGGCGGCGTCGGCGTCGGTGCCCGTGCCGCTGTCGTCGAACACGCGGAGGATCATGCCCGTGGCGTTGTAGCCGATGCCGATCACCCCGTGGCCGTCGAAGCCGCCGTTGTTTCCCGCCGCCAAGGCAAGCCCTGCCACGTGCGTCCCGTGGCCGTGACGGTCCTCCGGCGACCCGGACGGATAGACGGCTCCCAACCGGAACTGCTTGGAGCGGCTCCAGTCCAGCTGGCCGCCCTGCGACACGTCGCTGGACAGGCCCCCGGCGTTGCGGAAGTCCGGATGGTTCATGTCGCATCCGGTGTCGATGACCGCGATCACCGGTCCGTCGGCCGGCTTGGTCAGGGCGGTGAACCACCGGTTGGGATAGTCCGCCCAAGCGTCCTCCGCCAGAGTGTCCGTCAGGTGCCAGAGCCGACGGAACTGCCCCTCCTCCCCCTCGAGCCCGAGGATGAGGTCCGGCGAGTCCTCGATCGCCGTCACGTCCGGGTCGTCCGGATCGTCGTACAAGGGATAAATCCGGTTCAACGGCTGGGCGTAGGCGACGAGCGGATTCCGCTTGGCCTCTCGAACGGCCTCCGCGACGGTCTGGCCGGGCCGAAGGCGCCAGAGCGTCCAGCCCGTTTCCCCGATGCGGGCCGTCAGAGCGGCACCGGGCACCAAGGCGACGGGCGGCGCGATCGGCTGGAGCGAG